>CAMDKN010000009.1 GCA_945901035.1 Gulosibacter massiliensis
TGGTCGCGTGCTTTCCTGAATACGACACCGCGGTGTTCTTCGCGAGAATCGTGATGCCCTTTTCGCGCTCGAGGTCGTTTGAGTCCATGACGCGGTCTTCGACCGAACCGTGTGCGGCGAACGAGCCGGTCTGACGAAGCATCGCGTCAACCAGAGTCGTCTTGCCGTGGTCAACGTGAGCGACAATCGCCACATTTCGAAGATCGTTTCGTGTGGCGAGAGCCATGGTGAAATCCTTTAGGTAGTAGTGCGCGCACGTCGACGCTCGCGTTGTTCCTCGGGATCCGGAACGGGCACGGCGGCGATGAGCCTCTTTGTGTAGGGGTCTTTCGGGTTACGCAGAATTTGATCCGTCGAACCCTGCTCTACGATTTTACCGTTATGCATGACCGCAATTCGGTCACTGAGTAAATCGATGACCGCGAGGTCGTGCGAGATGAACAAAATGGCGAACTTTTGTACCTTCTGGATCTCAGTGAGAAGCGTCAAAACGCGCGCTTGGACCGAGACGTCGAGCGCCGACGTCGGCTCATCCGCGACCAAAATCGAGGGGTCGAGTGCGAGAGCGCGAGCAATTCCGACGCGCTGACGCTGTCCTCCCGACAACTCGTGGGGGTACCGGTTTCGGTACGTGCGCGGCAGTTCGACCATGTCGAGAAGTTCTTCGACGCGCGCGGAGACCTGTTCGCGAGTGAATCCACCGGCGAGGTCGAGCGGTTCGCCGATGCTCTCACCGATGGGCCAGCGCGGGTTGAGCGATGAACCGGGGTCTTGGAAAACGATTCCGATCTGTCGCCGAACCTCTCGCAATTTTGCGGCCGACACGTTGACCATGTCTTGACCCGCCACAACGATTGCTCCCGCGGACACCGGGAGCAGACCGACAACCGCGCGGCCAATCGTGGTCTTGCCGGACCCGGATTCGCCAACTAGTCCGAGAACTTCGCCGGGGTAGATGTCGATGGTCACGTCCTCGGCGGCGCGGAATGCTGATACTCGACCGCGCTTCGGATACGTGATGTCGACGTTTTTGAGTGACAGCACCGGGGTTTCTCCGCTGTGGGATTTCGCCTTCGTTCCCGTGGCTGCGCCCGTACCGAGGTGAGGTACCGCGGCAAGAAGTTCCTTCGTGTAGTCAACCTGCGGTCGCTTGTAAATGTCCATCACGGAACCGGACTCGACGACTCGACCCTGCTTCATGACGAGCACGTGGTCGGCCATGTCCGCGACAACACCCATGTCGTGGGTGATAAGGATGATGCCGGTTCCCAGTCGCTCGTTGAGCGAACGCAACAGATCCAGGATTTCCGCCTGAATCGTCACGTCGAGGGCGGTTGTCGGCTCGTCCGCGATGAGAACCTTGGGGTCACACGAAATCGACTGAGCAATCATCGCCCGTTGACGTTGTCCCCCCGACAATTGGTGCGGATACGAGTCAAACGCCTTCTTCGGGTCCGGCAATTCGACCATTCCGAGTAGCTCGATAGCGCGCGCCTTGGCGGCATTTCGTGAGAGTTTCGGGAAGTGCACTTTCAGTGCTTCGATGATCTGGAATCCGATTGTGTAGACCGGGTTCATCGCGGTCATCGGCTCCTGGAAGATCACGGCGATTTCACGACCGCGAATCGCCCGAACTCGCTCGGGCGTTGCGGTGAGTGTGTCTTCTCCGCTGAGCAACACCGAACCCGTGGCTCGACCGTTGGTGGGCAACAACCCCAGCAAAGACATCGAGGACGCGGACTTGCCCGAACCCGACTCACCGACGATGGCGAGCACTTCACCCGCGCGCACGGAATAGTTCAACCCCTCGGCAGCCATCACCCATTCGCCGTCGACCCAAAAGTCGACTCCGAGATTTTGTGCCTCGAGGACAACAGTCTTTGCGCTCATCGGGTCACCTCCGTGACAACATAGTGTTCATGACCACGTTCACGTCGCGTTCCGGCAAAATCATCGCCGCCGTGTTCATCGTCGTTTTCGGCGGCGCTGCAGCAACCACCGCCGCAACAAGCGGATTCGTCGACGGTTTGCGCGCTATCGGCGTTACCGCATTCCTCGCAACGGCCATCTACGCAACATTCTGGCGACCGCGACTGATCATTCGCGAGACGGGAGTGAACGTTCGAAACGGCGTCGCGTCCCACGAGATCGAATGGGGCGCCATCACCCGCATCGACACCAAGTGGGGTTTGACCCTCTTCCTCGACAAGCGACGCATCAACGTCTGGGCCGCACCCGCACCCAGCCGCTACGCCGCCATGACTGCGAGTCGAGACCAGGGTCAACACCTGCCCGAGTCCACCTATCTCGCGGGTACTGTCCGTCCCGGCGATCTCGTCACCACCGACTCCGGCGGAGCAGCAGCCCTGATTCGTCGTCACTGGGAACGGCGTGGGGACGATCGCGCCCTGGTCGAGACGCGAATCAGCGTCCCGATGGTTGTCGCGTTGAGCGTTACCGCCGCCGCAGCAGCCGCCCTGGTTTTCTGACACGAAATCGCTCATCAGTTTCCACCCCCGGTGAGTTCGCGGAACTGACGCGAGAGGCTCGCCGTCTTGGGGACGCGTCGTTGACGCGGGTCGAACGCGTCGCGGAGCCCATCACCGATGAAGTTGATGCACAGTGCAATCGCGACAATGAAGAGACCCGGATACCAGAACAACCAGGGCCTCGTCTTGAACGCCTCGTTGTACTGCGAGATGATTTGGCCCAGTGAAATGTCCGGCGCGGTGATTCCGAAACCGAGGAAGGACAAGGCCGTTTCGGTCAAAATCGCGGCGCTCATCAACAGCGTTGCGTTGACCACAACGATCCCGATGGAGTTCGGCAGAATGTGGCGGAAAATGATGCGACTGTTGGACGCGCCGGCAACGCGGGCTGCGTCGACGAACTCACGTTCACGCAGGGCGAGGAACTCACCGCGCACCAGACGGGCGAGTCCGGTCCACGACACCAGCCCAAGCAGGATTCCCAGCGAGATGGCGTTTCCACCGATGGTGCGTCCCAGCACGGCACCGAGAATGAGTCCCGGGACGATGATAATGACGTCGGTCATGCGCATCAGCAAGTTGTCGAGCCAACCGCGAATGAAGCCGGCGATGGAGCCGATGAGCACTCCAATCACCGTGGCAAGCGAGCCGATGAGTGCGACAACCGTGAGTGATTGCTGGATACCGCGCATCACGCGGGCGAAAATGTCCTTGCCCAGCGTGTCTTGGCCGAACGGGTGCTCCCACGAGGGCAGACCGCCGGGTGTGGTGATCGGGTAGTTGCGATACCAGTCGTAGGGCCACCAGCCCGAAATTCGCAGACCATCCAGGATGATCTCGCCGCTTTCGGTATCTGCAGCAAGACGACCCGTTCCACCAATGATTGTTCCGACCGAGGTGAACGCGAGCAGAACGATGATCCCCAACACGATCATGCTCGTGACGGCGGCTTTGTGCTGGAAGAACCGTCGACGCACGATGGTCGTGAGGCTGAGCCCCTCGATCTGTCGTTGTTCAATCGTCAGCTCGGAAAGCGCGAGCTGCTCGGTTCGCGGCGGGGTGAGCTTTTTGCGTGCCATGATTACGCCTCCGTAATGCGAATGCGCGGGTCGAGGGCGGAGTACGCCAGGTCAGCGAGAATGTTGAAAATCACGGCGGCGACTCCCGTGACCAGGAACACGCCCATCACGAGGTTGACGTCCACCTGGGACAAACCCTGGTTGAACAATGCCCCCATGCCCTGCCACGCGAACACTCGCTCAGTGATGATCGCCCCGCCAATCACCGCACCGAAATCAAACGCGACGATTGTGGCAATCGGGATCAGGGTGTTTCGGAACGCGTGTCGCATGATGACAGTGGTCTCGGGCAACCCCTTGGCTCGCGCGGTTCTCACGTAGTCCTGGTTGAGGACCTCGAGCAACGTCGCTCGGGTGTACCGCGTGTAGCCCGCCACCGAGATGATCATGAGGGCGATAGTGGGCAGGATGAGGTGCGTTGACGAATCGAGCAACCGCATCCACGTGTCCTCGTCCTTCGCGAGGATTGGCGTGTTTGCTCCGATTGTGGAGATGACCCCGGACCGCAACGGGATGATCTGGACGTAATCGCCCCACCGCATGAACATTTGGTCGAGGACCAGTGGCGCGGTCGCGAGAGCACCCGTGATCGCCGCGACGCGCATCGCTTCGATTCGGTCGTCACCCCCGAAGAAGAATCCCGCGGCGACACCGACCCCGGCCAGCAGTGCGGCGACGGCGGCGATGGCGAGCGGGTGGTTGAAGTAGAACCACACAAACTGAAGCGGGAACCACAGCGCGATGACCGCCAAAACTGTGGCTCCGACCGAGAACTGCATCGTCCGTTTGGTCAGGTTGGAGGTGACGAACAGCATCAGCGCCCCCAACCCCGCTCCGAGGAGTGCGATACCGATGATTCCGATCGAGGGGCTGCCGAACCACTGGGTGATGTCCGCCAACACCAATACTCCGGTTGTCAACACGAGCGTGATGATTGCTGACCGGATTCGCAGGCGAAGGTGACCCCCGACAACGGCCTGGACGATCAACCCGAGGACGAGCCCGATTCCCAGTGCGATCCACCAGGGAATCGCCGGTTCACCCAAGAATTCGTTGAATCGGATGGCCCCGAATTCTTTGAGCAAAACGGCGACCCAGAAAATGGGGAGTGAGTAAAAAATGAACGCGGTGAACGTGACGGTGTAGTCGTACCCGCTGTACTGGCGCAGTGCAACCGTCATACCGATCGCAACACCGAAAAGAATCGAGAGGACTGTCGCCAAGATCACGAGTGACAAGGTCGAGGCCATCGCGTTTGCGAGCGCACTCGCCACGGGTTCGTCTCCGCGAATGACGGAAATACCCAAATTGCACTGACCGATCACACAGCCCGCAGCCCCGCCCAGCCACTTGAAATAGCGGAAAAACGGCGGGGTATCGAGGTCGAGCTTTTCGGTGAGCGTCTCGCGCTTGGCGACGGATGCAGGGTCGTTCTGGATTCGCAGATCCTCGAGCGGGTCACCCGAATTGGCGGTCAGCATGTACACAAAGAAGGACGCAACCAACAAAACGACCAGCGTGGCCGCGAGGCGGCGTGTGATAAAACTTAACATGCTTTCCCAACCGACCTTCCCGTCGTTGGAAAGGTCCTTCGGCAATCATAGCCATCCCCGCACCCTCCCCACCAAAGTCCCGCACGAAACGGCGAAGGGCCGGGCGTTTTCACGCCCGACCCCAGCCTTGATGTGATGAATCGACTACTGCGCTGCAGCAGCCGGTGCCCACTCCCAGTAGTTCCAGAAGTAGCCGGTCGACAGCGGGTTCGACGAGACGCCGGTCGTGCCCTTGTCCCACCAGGTCAAACCGGGGAACTGGAAGATGGGCAGCGATGCTGCGTCACCCCACAGTGCCGCCTCGACTGCGGTCTGGAGCTCGACCTGCTTGGCAGGGTCAAGTTCCGTCTCGAGTGCCGCGAGGTTTTCGTCAACCGTCGGGTTGGCGTAGTCCTGGAAGTTGGACGGCTTGTCCGTTCCGTACTGCTGGTCGTTACCCGTAATCGCGAGGCTCGACGAGCTCCACGCGAAGATAACTGCGTCGTGCGGGTTGATCGGGTAAAGCGTCGGGTCGGTGAACTCCCAGTTCGGCTCGTTCGTGTCAATCACGTTGAAGCCAGCCTTGAGGCTGTTCGCCTGGATCAGTTCGAGTTCCTGCGAGCGACGAACGTTGCCCGTGGGGTACCAGAACTTGACATCGATCGGAGTCGAGATGCCGGCGTCCGCGAGGATGCCAATTGCCTTCTCGACGCGCTCGGCGTCGGTTCCCGAGTAGAAGTCCGAACCGTTAGCCGAAACGATTGCCTCATAGTTGGGCGATCCGGGGATCGTCAACAGCGAGTTACGAAGTTCAGCGTTGGGGTTCAGCGGCTTGATGATGGTGTCGAGGATCTGGTCGCGCGGGATCGTCAGCAAGAATGCCTGACGGGCTGCGAGAGCAGTCGCTGCGTCTCCACCATAGGTCGCGGGGTCAAACGGTCCACCGTTGTTGAAGGTGAGGTCAACGTGCTCGTAGGCAGCCTCGTCACCACCGGTGAAGGTTCCGTTCTGAAGTCCCTCAACAAGCGCGAGGAGGTCAGCCGTGGGCTGTCCCGACGCAACCTGAACGTCACCGTTGTCGACAGCCTGAACTGCAGCGGTCGGGTCAGCGATTTCGCGGATCGTGATGCGCTCGTACTTGGGCGAAGGTCCCCAGGTGTACAGGGGGTTTGCCACGAGGGTGACGTAGGAGTCGGTGACAACTTCTTCGACCCGGTAAGGCCCGTTGGAGAGGAACACCTTGGACATTGCGCCGTCGGTGGGGTCCGTGTCCGCCGCGGTTGCGTCGGTCACCTGGTAACCCGTGTTCCACGCGTCTGCGACAGGCTGGAGCCATGCGGTGTCGCCCGCCGTGACGGCCTCGATGAACTTGGCCTTGGCGTCGGCGGGGTCTGTGATGTCGGGGTGAGCGAGCATGACGGTTCCGTGAGCCGAAACACCAACACCGAAGTTGATCTCCCAGTCCACGTACTTCTTGTCATAGGCGAACTCGAGCGACTTGCCACTGACCGTCGGAAGAGTCGACGCGAGGTCGTCACGCGGTGCGGCGTGAAGGAACGTGTAGGTGTCGTCGGCGTTCTTGAAGTATCCGAAACCGGCTACCCATGCGAGGAGCATGTCTGCTCCGTCCACAGCGACGCCATCCGACCACGTGACAGCGTCGTTGACGGTGTACTTGACGGTGAGGGGCTCATCGCTGGTCTTCTGGTACGTTCCGAACTGCTCGCTCAGCAAAAGAGCGGGCGTGTTGTCGTAGTAGTTGAAGCCCGAGTTCGCAACGTACGACGGGAGCAGGTTAGCAACGTTGTTGCCACTGGCCGACGAGGGGTTGAACTCCGACGCGATGTCATTCCAGCCGACCGTGATGGACGTGCCTTCGATGACCTCGGATTGATACGGAAGCGCGCAACCGGAAAGAACGAGAACGCTCGCTCCGACGGCGGCCACCGAAGCGAGAATTCGCTTGGTTTTCATTGATTTCCTCCTGTTAGACACGGTTAAAAATTATTCCGCGGTGCGGAACGTGTGTCATTGGTTCCTCACAGACTATTGCCCCGAGCGACCCAAAAAGGCGAGCGTTATGAAACAGTTAGGTTAGCGTCAATCATTGTGTCCCGGCTGGCTCGCTGAAAAGAGACAAAAATGCCCCGAATTCGCTCCGAAATCGTTGTTGTTCTGCTGCTGAGCTACGGGATGTCCGCGCTGTACTCGTTGGTCGGAATCGCCAATCGGCTCTCCCAGCCAACCCCGCTTTCTCAACAGACCGCCACTCTCAATCGTCCGCTCGCCACGCAAGAGTTGTTCGATTTGCTGTACCAATTGCTCGGAATCGCGTCGGGACTAGCACCCGTCGCTCTCGTTCTCTGGTTAGTGTGGCGAGATTCCACCCCGCGCCTCGGCGCGATCGGGTTGGGGTGGCCGGGCGGATTCACCTGGCCCAAACTGGGACGCGAAATAGCGGCCGGTTTCGGGCTTGCCGCCCTCATTGGTATACCCGGAATCGGGGTGTATCTCGCGGCGCGCGCCCTCGATCTGGGTGTGACCGTGGTCCCCACCGCGCTCGACGCCCACTGGTGGACTATTCTCGTTCTGATTTTGTGGGCGCTGCGGGCGGGACTCGGCGAAGAAATCATCGTCGTCGGTTATCTGTTCGATCGGCTCAAGGCGATCGGCTGGACACCATGGCTCATCATCGGGGCGGCCGCTTTGCTACGCGGCACCTACCATCTGTACCAAGGCTTCGGCGGATTCGCGGGGAACATCGCGATGGGACTCATTTTCGGGGCAATCTATACGCGCACCAAACGACTCGCGCCGCTGATCGTCGCTCACGTGCTCATCGACATCACCGCGTTCGTCGGTTACCCGCTCGCGGTGATTCTCTTCCCCGGGGTCTTCGCCTAGCAACCCCCGCCCTCGCCTCTAGTCGACGAACGCCGACGGATCAGGACACGCACACGCGAGGTTTCGATCACCGTACGCACCGTCCACGCGGCGAACCGGTGGCCAGTACTTGAGGTTGTCGACCCTCGAGAACAATCCCGACACGGTGTTCGCGGCGATCGCCCGGAACGGGTACGCAGCGACCTCGCGCGAATACGCGTGGTTCCACTCGCCCGCGATGAGCGACTCCGCGGTGTGCGGGGCGTTGACGAGCGGGTTGTCATCGGCCGGCCACTCGCCCGCCGCGACCGCATCTGCTTCGCGCTTGATGCCGATCATCGCTTCGATGAACCGGTCGATCTCGTCGATGTCTTCGCTCTCGGTCGGCTCGACCATGAGCGTTCCCGGAACGGGGAACGACATCGTCGGGGCGTGGAATCCGTAGTCGACGAGGCGCTTGGCCACATCGTCAACGGTGACTCCCGTTTCCGCCGTGAGCGGGCGCAGGTCGAGGATGCACTCGTGCGCGACGAGCCCGTTTTCGCCCGCGTACAGCACCGGGTAGTGCTCGCGAAGTCGGGCCGCGATGTAGTTCGCGGACAACACCGCCGAGGCGGTCGCGTGGCGAAGACCGTCCGATCCCATCATGCGCACGTACGCCCATGAAATCGGCAGGATGCTCGGGCTTCCGAAGGGCGCCGCCGAAACCGGTCCGCCGCCGTGAAGGAAGGGTCCGGCACCGCCGGACGCCGAATCGAATGCCGGGTGAGCGTGCGCTTGCGCCATCGGGTGTCCGGGCAGGAACGGCGCGAGGTGGGCTTTGGCCCCGACCGGTCCGACGCCGGGACCGCCGCCGCCGTGCGGGATGGCGAAGGTCTTGTGCAGGTTGAGGTGCGAAACATCGCCGCCGATGTCACCGTATCGTGCGAACCCGAGCAGAGCGTTGAGGTTCGCTCCGTCGATGTAGACCTGTCCGCCGGCGGCGTGAACCGCATCGGTGATCGCGCGGATACCGTGCTCGTAGACCCCGTGGGTGGACGGGTAGGTGACCATGAGGGCGGCGAGACGATCGCCGTGCTCGGCGATTTTCGCGTTCAGGTCGTCAATGTCGACGTCGCCGTTCTCCTTGCAGGACACAACGATGACCTTCATGCCGGCCAGGACAGCGGACGCCGCGTTGGTTCCGTGGGCGCTGGAGGGAATGAGGCACGTGTCACGGTGGTCGTCCCCGCGAGACAAGTGGTAGCCACGAATGGCCAGGAGTCCGGCGAGTTCGCCCTGGCTTCCCGCGTTGGGCTGGAGGCTGATGGTGTCGTAACCGGTCAGTTCCGTCAGCCACTCCTCGAGCTGCGAAATGAGCAACAGGTAGCCGTTCACGTCACTCGCGGGGGCGAACGGGTGCATCCCCCCGAATTCGCGCCACGTCACGGCTTCCATTTCCGTCGCCGAGTTGAGCTTCATCGTGCACGAACCGAGCGGAATCATTCCGCGGTCCAGCGCGAAGTCCTTGTCCGCGAGGCGCTTGAGGAACCGCATCATCGACGTTTCGCTGTGGTGCGTGTTGAACACCGGGTGCGTGAGGATGTCGTCCGATCGAACGAGAAGCGCCGGGATAGCGGTGTCGCCAATCGTGGCGTCAGTAGCGCGAAGCGGCTCGGGGCTCAGACCGAAAATCGGGTCGATCAGTGGGTCGTCCCCGCTGGCCAAGATTCCCGTCGCAAACCCGGTCGACAGTTCATCAAACGACAACTGCACGATGTCCGAATCGACGACGTGAATGAGAAGCCCCGCTGTGTGAGCCGAGGCAGCGAGAGACGCCGCCTTGCCCGGCACACGAATCTGCACGGTGTCAAAGAACTCCGAGTGAACAATGTCGTGACCCGCTGAGGCGGCACGTCGGGCGAAGCGCTGGGCGCGTTCGGCGACATTGAGAGCAATCTGGCGCAGACCGGCCGGTCCGTGATAGACCGCGTACATCGCCGCGAGCACCGCGAGAAGAACCTGTGCAGTACAGATGTTCGACGTTGCCTTGTCCCGACGGATGTGTTGTTCGCGGGCCTGCAGAGTGAGGCGATACGCGGGTCGGCCGTCCGCATCACGCGAAACACCGATCAGTCGACCGGGCATCTGGCGTTCGAGGCCCTCGCTCACAGCGAAGAATGCCGAGTGCGGTCCACCGAATCCGAGCGGCACACCGAATCGCTGCGACGATCCGAGAACGATATCGGCTCCGAGCGAACCGGGCGAGACGACGAGGTTGAGGGCGAGCAAATCGCTTGCGACGATGACGACTCCGCCGACGCCCTTGACCGCGGCGATGTCGGCTGCGATGTCGCGGACGCGTCCGCTCGAGCCAGGGTTTTGGATGAGGGCCCCGAACGCGCCGCCCGCAACCGCGGCCGCAGCTTCGCCACCAGCGAAGTCGACGAACTTCAGGGTCACACCAATCGGCGCGGCGCGGGTTTCGAGAACCGCGCGCGTCTGCGGGAAGGCGTCGGCGTCAACGAGGAACACCATGGACTCGCTGTCGGAAACCCGGCGAGCCATCAGCATCGCCTCGGCCGCGGCGGACGCTTCGTCGAGCATGCCCGCGTTTGCGGTTCCCATTCCGGTGAGGTCACACACCATGGTTTGGAAGGTGATGAGGGCCTCGAGTCTTCCCTGCGAAATTTCCGGCTGGTACGGCGTATAGGCGGTGTACCACGACGGGTTTTCAAAAATGTTCCGCTTGATGACACTCGGCATGACCGCGTCGTAATACCCGAGCCCGATCATGTTTCGGCCGACGGTGTTCTCGTTCGCGATCGCGCGCAGTTCGGCGATGGTTTCCCGCTCGCTCGCCGCGTCCGGGATTCGCGACAGGAACGACTCCTGGCGGATTGCGGCGGGGACAGCACTGTCCATTAGTTCGTCGAGGGTCGAGTATCCGAGAGACCCGAGCATGAGGCTCTGGGCGTCACCGGTCGTTCCGATGTGGCGGCGGCGGAAATCGTTCACGGGCTCTTCCGCAATCAGTGCTGCGTAGGCGTCCGCCGAGATGAGTTCCCCGAGGCTGGACACGCGTACCGAAAAGAGCCACCCGTTCCCGTAGGGATCCGAGTTCACCAGTTCCGGTGAGTCGATGACCGCTTGGTTCGCTTCGACGATTTCACCGGACACAGGTGCGAACAGTTCGCCCACCGACTTGGTCGATTCTGCCTCACCGACGATGGATCCGGCCGCGATGGTCTTGCCCACCTTGGGCAGGTCGACATAGACGATGTCGCCGAGCGCGTCGGCGGCGTACTGGGTGATCCCGACGACCGCGGTGTCGCCGTCGATGCGAACCCATTCGTGTTCGCTGGTGTACTGAAGTTCTGCGGGGATGCTCATGCGCGTGCCTTTCGAGAGTAGAACGGTGGAGTGATGACTGTTGCGGGGATTGATGTGCCACGCACGTCGATGTCGACGACCGTGCCGGGTTCGGCAAAGTCGGGCTCAACGAGTGCGAAGGCGATGGGATAGCCGAGCGTTGGCGACAACGCCCCGCTCGTGACGATTCCGATGGTGCGGCCGTTGGCGTGGACCGCATAGCCGGCGCGACCGGCTCGTTTGCCTTCGGACTGGAGCCCCACCAGAACGGCGGCTCCGGCCGAGACTCCGGCCATGACGCCCTCGCGTCCGACGAAGCTGTCTTTGGTCAGATCCACGGCGCGCGCCGCGTTGACCTGGGACGGCTTGAGCGAGACGTTCAATTCGTGCCCGTACAGGGGCATACCGGCCTCGAGCCGAAGGGTGTCGCGACACGCGAGCCCACAAGCCTGTAATCCACGGCTCTCGCCCGCGACGGTCGCCGCGCGCCACAGTTCGGCGGCGTCGGTCGCGGCAATGTACAGTTCGAATCCGTCTTCGCCGGTATACCCGGTGCGGGCGACGAGGACGGGAGTTCCGCGGAAATCCGCGGGAATGCAACGGTAGTAACCAAGTTCCGCAAGACCCTCGATGGTCAGCCCGTCGACGTGCTCAAGGATGTCAGCCGAGTTCGGGCCCTGAACGGCAATGAGGGCCACGGTGTCCGAGTCGTCACGGACAACACAGTCGAATCCGCGGGCTCGCTCGCGAATTGCCTCGGCGGCAACAAAACGGTTACCCGCGTTCGCCACGACCATGAATTCTTGGTTCCCCGTGCGATAGACCACGAGGTCATCCAGAATGCCCCCGTCCTCGTTGAGCAGGAGGGAATACTTTGCGCGGCCAACGGGAATCGTCGACAGGGTTCCCGACAAGGCGTAGTCCAGTGTGGCCCCGGAGCCCGGTCCGACCAACAAAATTTCCGCCATGTGCGACAAATCAAAGATTCCAGCGGCGGTGCGAACTGCGTGGTGTTCCGCGAGATCGGAGGAATAGCGAACGGGCATGTCCCAACCGGCGAAGTCCGTAAAGGACGCGCCCAATTCGCGATGAACCGAATCGAGGGGAGACAGTGTGAGGGGCTCTGACACAAACACTCCGAAAGTCAACGCGCGGCCGGCGATCGGCGACGGGACTCCCCCTCTGTTTCTGTGCCTGAGAGTTTCGCGCATCGTGCACGCTTTCCCCTACGGCGGAAGCCTGGGCTTCGCTCTTCAGAGTGACCTAGCGGTGCGGTACGCGGACCTGAGAGATTGGCGGGGAGGCTTGCTCCTTCGGTGACCGGCTCGAAACCGGTCTCTCCCGCAGCGCTAATGGGTCGTGTTCACTTGTGGGTTCAGTCTAACGGGGGAAACCGTAGGAACGCGAGACCTGCCCGACGTGAATCGAATAGGTTTCGTACCATTCTTCGCGACCGCGTCGCTGGGCGTCGCGGTGGGGTTCGTACCCCCGAAACTCGCGGATGGACTCCTCGGAATCAAAATAGGCGACCGTGATTCCCAACCGATTGGAACCCCGTGCCGATTCATAGCCGAGAAACCCGGGCATCGCGTTGAGGTACGCGAAGAGTTCGTCGTTCGTCTCGGAATAACCGTTGTCGGTTTCGGTTCGCACCGAGGCGAACACCGCAAACCACGTTCCGGGCGGGTAGACCGTCAGCCCGCTCACTTCGCGACCTCGGGGTCCGGTCTGGTGACGGAACTGAGCACTGCCGCTCCGGCGAGCATGACGACGGGGACGAGGAACGAACCGAAGATCCCGGTGATGATGGAAATTCCCCCGAGCACCGGGCCAACGCCGAGGTTGGCGAAATACACCCAGATCCACAGCGTGCTTTGGGCTTTCGTGAGCGTCGCTTTGTTGTCCGACACCGCCGACACCGACATCGCGATGCTCAGGGAACCACCGAGTCCCCAGAGCAAACCTCCGATGTATTCGACCGGCGCGTACGGGGCGAGGGCAAAGATGCCGACGCCGACGGCACACACGATGGCCGAATACAGGACAACCGCTCGGCGCCCGATTCGGTCCACGACTTTTCCACCAACCACACGGGCAAACGCCATTCCGAGCGAATAGAGGGTGTACGCGAAAGCCGCTTCGGCGGGGGAACGCCCGGCTTCGGCCAGAGCGAGCGGAATGAAGACCGCGGCGGCCCCTTCGGCGAAGACGAAGATGAAGGCGATGATGGACACGAGAATCGTGCGACGACGGCCCGCGGGGGTCTGCGCGATTCGAACGCGCGGCTCATCCGACGCGTGATCGGGGTGTTTTCCGTGGTGTGCGGGCAGTCCCGATACGCGGTACAGCACCCACCCGCCGACGACCAACGCAGTGACGACGAGTTGAACCCCAACGGGGACGGCCACCAGAATCAAGAGGCTCGTGATGAGTGCGCCGACCAGCACCCCGATGGAATAACCGCCGTGCAGCATGGGCAGCTTGCTCTTCTCCGACGCGCGGTCGAGCTCGGACGCTTCGATGTTGGCCCCGAAGTCGGCGGCCCCGAACGGGATTCCGAAAAAGAACAGTGCGATGGCGGTGATGACAACGGACCCCGCTTGCAATCCGAGCGCCGCCCCGATGAGCGACAGTGGCATCAGGATGTAGGTTCCGACCGCGAGCGTGCGCGAACCGTACTGCTCGACAATCCGACCCGAGAACAGAACCCCGATGATTGCGCCGGCCGCAAAGACCGTCGCGATGACGCCCATGTCGGCAATCGACACGTCGAGCATGTCGCGCACCTCGGGTCCGCGGCTCGTCCAACTGGCGTTGAGGATACCGCGCCCGAAGAACATGAAGAAGACGGTGACAAACCACACGGACGGACGATACGGGACAGCAGTTTTCACCATTGGCTCACTGTATCAGCGCGAGCGCCTCGAGAGATTACGCGGGGCGGACCCACTGACCGTCGGTTTCCAGCACCCGCATTTTGGCCTCGATGAGTGCGGCGAGAAGTTCGGGCGACAGCGGTTGGTCGATGGGCACGTGGAGGGACCCCGCTGTGCGAACAAAACCCTGCAGTTCTCGTTCCAACTGTTGAAAAACCCGCCCGCTGTGAGGCAGATACGCGAGGTGGTTCTTGAACGAAGCGAATCCGGCCACGACCCTGCCGGCGACAGCGAACGCCGGCATCCCATAGGAAATCTTCTGTTCGGCGTCGGGGACGATGTCGAGGATTCGCCGCCGCATCTCCTCGAGGGACGAGCGCTTCGGTTCGGGAAGTGCGCTGATGTAGGCGTCCACGTCGGCGATGCTCATGCGTTCATTCTGCCCGACCGTCACCGTGTGTCGGCAGCCCCTAGCCGTCCTCGGCGAGAAATGCATCGACCGCCGCGCGCAGAATCGCGATGTCCGCTTCGGACGGCATTCCGTATTCGACGGTCAGAACTGTGGTTTCGCCACCATTCGTGGACGAGCCGGTCCGAATCAGCCCGTCACTGACGGTGTAGTCCGCGATATACGCGTCCTTCCCCTCGCCGACCGTGACGGTATACGACCCGTCCGACGCATCGAATTCGATGAGACCGTAATCACTGTTCGATTCGTCCGAATACGAAAAACCGACGGACGCGTTGCAGGCGTAGAACACTTCGGTCGACCAGATGAGCTCGCCAACGCCGCTCTCGCCGACCGAAACAGCGCTGAAATCCTGATATGCGTCCTCTTTCGGAACGAGAATTAACCGTCCACTGCCGTCGGTGGCGATTTCCGTGACACCGTCGGCCGAGGCCGTCGCGCAACTGGCGTCGGCGATTTCGCGGAACGATCCGACGATGTCGTCCGGAATCGGTAATGCGGTGGCGGTAGCCGTCGGGCTCGGCGTCGTCGCCGTCGGCTGGGTCGGACTGTTCGGTGGAGTCGTCGGGCTCGGCGAACTCGCGCATCCCGTCACGAGCAACGCGACCGCGCCTATGGTGACTCCGATTTTCACAAGACCCATAGGTACAGACTAATGATGAGGTCTGGCGCAGATCTACAGTCCGCGTTCCTTTCGGAACACCGCGACGAGAGCGTTGGCGTGACCGTGCCCGACCTCGTGATTTTCTTTGAGCCACGCGACCTGGCTCATGTGCGTCGCGTCGAGCACATTGGCCTCCAACAATCCCATCCAATAATCGATCGGGTGGCCGTACTTCTTTTCGATCGAAGGGAAGTAACTCTTCGGTCCTTGGACTTTCTCGGTCATGCGCGCTGCTCCTTAGCTGCGATTGAGGAAGAGTTCCAGATTATCGAAATAGGACTCCATTCCCGCCTGGGCCTGCCCTTCGGGAAGTTCGCCGTACTGGGAAATATGTCCGACCACTTGCGTATGGTGTCCTCATGGTGACCAAATTTCTGATCAATAACAACGAGTTCCTGTCGCGCGGACCAGTTGAAGCCTGGTATTCAACGCCATATCGAGGATTTATGGAACCAGGAAATCCTGATTATCTGAACGTACT
>CAMDKN010000010.1 GCA_945901035.1 Gulosibacter massiliensis
TCGTTCGAAAGTCACTTCAGCCCGTGTTGAACCCGCCGATTCAGGGGTGGTTCGCCCAAAAAGACCAGTTCGCGATGGGTCCGGCGTTCGAGCCGACGAAGTCGATCCGTCGATTCCAAATCGCCTCGCCGTCCATCATGGGGCTGCGATCGGTGAAACTGGCGTTCGAGCTGATCGACGAAGCGGGAATTTCCGCGATTGCGCGCAAAGCCGAACTCGGCACCGAATACATGATTCAGCTGGTCGACGAGTGGTTGGTTCCCCTCGGATTTCGACTGGGAACGCCGCGTGAGGCACTCAAGCGCGGCGGGCACATCACGATTCACCACCCCGATGCGAAACAGATTGCGCTCGCGATGCGGAAAGTGTCGAAAGTTGTGCCTGATTTCCGAATGCCCGACGGCATCCGGATTGCCCTGTCCCCATTGCCCACCTCGTTCGTCGATATGTGGGACGGGCTCGCTCGCACTCGCGACCTCGTCGCGAGCGGCGAATACAAAGGCGTCACCGATGAAGGAAACCGCGTCACATGAGCACACAGGCCCTCACCTACACCCAGTACCTCAAGATCGACGAGTTGCTCTCGCTCAACCAGCCACAGTCCGAAGAACACGACGAACCGTTGTTCATCGCGATTCACCAGGTGTACGAACTGTGGTTCAAGCAAATCCTGCACGAGTTCTCGGCCGCACAACGCACGCTGGAAGCCGGCGAAACTTTTGGGTCGCTGGCGACTCTCGGCCGAATCCGGACAATCCTGAAAACCTGCGTAAGCCAGCTCGACATTCTCGAAACAATGACACCGCTGCAGTTCAATTCGTTTCGCGATCGGTTGTCGTCGGGGTCGGGGTTTCAATCCGCGCAGTTCCGCGAACTCGAGGCCGTACTCGGTCGTCGCGATCATGCGGGTGCCGGCGCTGGCGCTGGGACAGGAATGGGCATGAGCGAACACCTCGTTGCCGGCTCGCCAGCCCGTCAGCGCGTCGAGAACGCGATGGCGCGTCGTTCGGTGTGGGATTCGACCCTTCGCTACCTCGTCGCACGCCAGCACGCGATTCCCGCCGAAGTGCTCGATCGTGACGTCAGCGCGCCGTACGGTGGCGACGAACGTGTACAGGAACTGCTCCTCGCCGTCCACCGTGACGACCCCGAGGCGGGACTCGTCTGCGAGTCACTCGTCGACATCGACGAAGGAATGCAGGAGTGGCGCTATCGCCACGTCAAAATGGTCGAACGAACAATCGGAAACAAGCCGGGCACGGGCGGTTCGAGCGGTGTTGGCTACCTGCAGTCGACCCTGTTCCATTCGGTATTCCCCGACCTCTGGGCCATTCGCACCAAATTCTAAACATCTGAGTGGAGCTAAGGGGAATCGAACCCCTGACCTTCTCATTGCGAACGAGACGCGCTACCAACTGCGCTATAGCCCCAGAGTGACCAGAATAGCACCGCGGGAATTTGCGGCGCGACCTAGTTCGCGCGTCGGGCTCGAAGGGCTGCGGTGATGTCGATCGTGCCGGTTTCCTCGGTGGCGGGAGTGGCAGGCTCGGTGAATCGAGGATCCGCCGCCACTCCGGGTTCAGCGGCGCGGGCGGCTTGCTCTCGGATCCGGGCAGCGCGTTCGCGTGCAGCGACCGCTTTGACCTGTTCCTCGGTGACGATGAGTCCCGCGCCTTCGGGCACTGATCGGTGTTCCAGCGGGGTGCGGATCGGTGTCCATGTGTCGTCCGCCACAGCAACCGTGCGCCGGGTGGGCGAGGGTCGAGTCGCCCGGCGGGGCGGGCGGACGTCGCTGGTGTTGACGGCGATCAACCCGACGACGGACAGCAGTGCGCACCCGGCCGCGAGGACAAGGTAGGACCACGCAGTGAAATACGCCGCCGCGCCGGCTCCGCCGATGGAAACGACGACGCACATGCTGAGTGCGAGTTTTAACGCTCGATACCGAGCGGCGAGTCTGGGTGAGGCATCGAGCAGGGTGCGGCGCTCCCCGCGCCGGTGATGCCGGTCATTTGTTCGCGCGAGCCGTTCCATCTCGCGCCGGTGCTGCGCGATCTCGCGCGCGGACATCAGGCTCAGTGGCGTTTTCGGGACGATTCCCAGTTCTTGGGTGGTCGCGGCGATACGACGGGCATCGCGCTCAATGTTCCGCGTTTCTGCTCGGTCCCGCAGGTTCGGGGCCAAATACAGCAACCACAACAACCCACCGACGATAAGCGTCAAGGTCGGTCCGAGTCCACTGTTCACGTTCTCTACGGTAAATCGCAAACTGCGGAACCCTCCCCAAGCGGCGGGGCGGTGTGTCGTTCAGCGAAGAGGTGTGCGAACGGCGCGACGATCGACTTCGGGGATGTCGGCGAGGCTTTCGTTTGCCGTCCCCCGCGTCAAGCGGGCGAGCAATCCGCCCGGCACCTCGTCGATAGTGACCGCGAAACAGAAGTGGTCACGCCAGTCGCCGTCGATATGGATGTACCGGCGGCGCAAACCCTCGTACCGCATCCCCAGTTTTCGCACGATTCGCAACGAGGATTCGTTTTCGGGGCGAATACAAATTTCGATGCGGTGGATTCCGAGTCCCGTGAAACACCAATCAGCGACCAACGCCACTGCCGTGGGGGTGATGCCCCGTCCCGCGACGTCTTCCGAAATCCAGTACCCGATTGACCCCGACGCCAGTGACCCGAACGACAAACCGCTGACGGTGATTTGGCCAACGACTTTGCCCTGATGTTCGATCACGAATGGTGCGGCCTGATCGTGCCTCGCCAACCGGAGCAGCGAACGAACGATTGTTCCCGCCGCCGGTAATGCCGAATCACCGGGAATCGTCGCTTCCCACTTTTCCAGCCACGACCGATTGCGTTTCAGTTGAAGGCCGAGTTGCCGTGCATCGCGCGGCCGAATAGACCGGACGTACACATCCCCGTGGCTCAGAGTTGGGACGAAAATCACGGACGGCGGTGCGATTCCACGTCAAGCCAACTCTCGAGCGCTGGCCCCAGGTCGGGGCGTTGCAGGGCGAGGCGAACAATCGCTTTGATGTAATCGAGTTTGTCGCCCGTGTCGTAGCGACGACCTCGGAACACAATCCCCAGAACTCCACCCGCAATGTTGTCGGTCGCCATGTGCCGCAGCGCGTCGGTCAATTGAATTTCATTGCCCTTGCCCGGCTCGGTGCCTTCGAGAATCCCAAAAATCTCGGGGCGCAGCACATATCGGCCAATCACCGCGAAGTTGGATGGGGCGTCCTTGGGATCGGGCTTTTCGACGAGGTCGACGATGCGAACAAGGTCCCCTTCGCCGATGTCTTCGATTGTGGCGATGCCATAGTGGTCGGTCATGTCTTTCGGCACTTCCATGAGAGCGACAACGGAGGCCTGATGCTTGTCGTGCGCGGCGATCATGGGGCCGAGCACGTTGTCGCGTTCATCGATGAGGTCGTCACCGAGGAGGACCGCGAAGGACTCATTTCCGACGTGCATCTGTGACCGCAGTACAGCGTGACCGAGTCCGCGCGGCTCACCCTGCCGGACGTAGTGCATGTCAGCGAGGTCGGTTGACTGCTCGACGGACGCCAACTTGGACGAGTCGCCCTTTTTCCGCAACGCGCTCTCGAGTTCCGGTGCGTTGTCAAAATGGTTTTCGAGCGCGTTCTTGTTGCGTCCGGTAATCATGAGAACATCGTGCAGACCGTTGCGCACCGCTTCTTCGACGACGTATTGAATCGCGGGCTTGTCCACGACCGGCAGCATTTCCTTCGGCATGGCCTTGGTCGCGGGCAAGAATCGGGTACCCAGGCCAGCAGCGGGGATTACCGCTTTGGTGATACGTGTAGACATGCCTCAAGGGTATCGTGATGGCGCTCTTTAGGATGGGCTTATGGCCATCGGTGACGACAAAGCGGAACTACGGGCGTTTGTGCGGTTGACGCGGGCGGCGAGACCCGCGGGCGAACGGTCCGCGGCGGAACTCGGTTACACCGACGTTCTCGCCCTTCTCGCCGACCAGTTCTCGTGGTCCCGCATCGCGGCGTTTCTCCCCACCCCGACCGAGCCGCCCATTGCGCGCGGGCTGGACGAACTCGTTCGTCACGGCGTGACGGTGCTGGTCCCCGTTTCGGGACCGGGCGGGTTACTCGAATGGGTGAATCTTGACCCCGGCGCAATAGCCAACACAACCCTCGACGCGATGAACATGCCGACCCCCACCGGCGGCGAGCGCGTGTCGGCCGGCAGTGTGGATGCGGTGCTCGTTCCCGCCGCCGCCGTCGATCGAGACGGTAACCGGCTCGGTTGGGGAAAGGGCTACTACGACCGGTTTCTCGAGAGCGTGGACGGATCCCCGCTCGTGGTCGCGGTCGTTTACGATTCGGACATCGTCACGTTGGTGCCAACCGAACCGCACGATGTCCCCGTCAACGCCATCGTGACCGAATACGAAGTCGCGTTCGTTCAATAGTGCGGCGGTTTGTCCGCTTTCAACCGCTCGTCGTTTTCCTTCTCGGAATGCCGGTCGGGTTCCGGGGTCGGCGTCGGGTCCGTTCCCGGAGGCGCGGGACGAACAACGCGGCGCTTAGGGGGTTTCTTGTCCGTCACGAAGGACTCTCTCGATGTGATCGGCCACGAGGTCGGGACTGAGGAACAACTGCAGTTCGTGCACACGCACGTATCGCCAGCCGCAGCGGGCCAACATCGCGGGGCGAATTCGGAGTCCTTCGCGCAGCGTCATCGGCATGATGTTGTCGTCAATATCAATCGCCACGCAGGCGTCACCAATTCGAGCGGCGAGTGGAATCCCCGGAACATCGGTGAGGAGGGTCGCACCGCGTTTACTCAGGCGCTCACCGAGGTCGTTGAGCAAGTGGTGTTGGTTCGCCGGTTCGGGGACGAAGGCGAGAGTGTCGTCGATGAATTCACCGAGCAGCCGAACTCCCCGCGACATTCGCTCTTCACGTAATTCGGCGGTGGACAACGCTGAAATCACGGTGAGGTGCCTCGTTGCGCGGGTGACCGCAATCGCAACAAGCCGTTCGCCGCTGTCGGTGGACAACGCGCCGAGGTCACTGAGAACGCGGCCGTGCGGGCTGCGCCCGAACCCGAGGGCGAAGATCACCCGGTCGCGTGTGACCGCGGACGCCTGGTGGAGGCTCAACACGACGAACGGGGTGTCCTCGTGACGGGCGAAGAAATCCTGAAGCGTTCGATTCGCGGGCAGAGCACTCTGAATCGCGTCCTGGACTCGCGCGACCGTCAACGCCGATGCGCTCACCACCATCAACGATTGTTCGGGGTGAAGGGTCGCATGTTCGACGACGTTCGCGACAATCGCGTCCAGCTCCGACGCGGTCGCTTCGATCCGTCCCGTCTTTTCGTCTAGGGGCCCTTTGCCGTCGATTGTGATGAACGACAATCCCAATTCACCGAGTGACGTCGATGCCAGCGGCCACGACCGCAGACCGCCCGAATACAGGTGCTGCGCGATTTGCGCGGCGAGTCCCGTGCCGAGGGGACGATAAGACATGGTCATCGCGTGGGTCGGCAGAATCCGTGCGAGCTCAGACAGAATCGAACGAGCGGCAACGCCTGCGTCTAGCTCATCGTCGGGGGTGATGGTGAACGGAGTGGGGTGGTCGGTCACGGGGTCGCCGAACGCCACGATCTGTTTCCCGCGTGAAATCGCCGGCGCGGCTTCGGCGACAGAGATGGCACCCGCATCCACCAGAATCACGACGTCAAACTGCTGAACAACCGCGAGCGAACTGACGGAATAGGGCGACACACACCACACCGGCGCGAGAATGTCGGTCAGGATTGGTGCGACCGACGCGAGGTTTCGCGCTGTGATCGGCCCGACCGTCAGAGCGGTCTTGATGGCGGCGGATTCGTCGGGGAGATCCACCAACGCGATACGCCACGCCTCAGCGAGCGAGTGCGCCAGTTTGTGCGCGTTGCCCGTGATGTGTGCCTGATCGACCAAGCGGAAATCCTGTTCCAGTCGGTCAAGAATCGTGGTGTCGGCGCCGAGCAGTTGTCGACGGTCACTGATGATGGCTTCGAGGACTCCGCGCCACCACGCGAGTTGCAATTCCGCGGTGATGATGTCTCGGGTGACGATTCGCCCGCTGAACGCGGTGAGCAGCCCCTCGAGGCCGCGGCCCCGCATCGCCTCCGTGATGGTGCTGCGTTCTTGGACGGTGTCGATGCTCACGGTGTCCTGCGCGAGTGCTGACACCAGCGCCGTGACGACGGCACGGGGTTCCGAGGACAGGTTTCGTCCGAGGACAGTATTGAGCGTTGCCAGGTCGGACAGAACCTCGTCGAGGTGCTCACCGAGCCCGAGGAAACCCGCGGGAACGGCGGGCCGGTAGGCGGCGTTGACGAGGGAATTCCACCCCTGTCGAGCATCCCGCGCAGCACTCAGCGCCTCGAACATGTCGGGGACATGAGCGCCCGGTCGCTGGAATTCCTTCGCCAGTTTCTTGAGTCGACGCCTCTGGTTTCCGGGCATCGCGCTGTCCCGTGTCTTGGGCGCAAACGCCGACACGAAATCGTCAATCGACCGATCGAACAACTCGGGGGTGAACTTATCGAGTGTGCCGCTCACCCGCCGGAGCGTGTCCAGACGGAACTTCAGGTCGTCGAACGTGACGCCGGTGCCGAGCGGTGTCGGTTGCAGGATTTCGGTGGCCATCGCGTCCAGTGTGGAGAGACTGACACCGTCGAGTCGCGACGCCGCGGCAAACGCGGCTTTGGCGTGTTCGGAATCGGTGAAGTGCGCGGTCGCCCACGGCGAGTGAATCTGTGCCGACTGGAATTGTCCCAGGTCGGCGGCGGCGAGAATCATCGATACGACCTCGTCCATGGTCGACGTCAACGCAATGACGGTGTCGACAGTCAACGACACCTCGTTGACAGCGTCCGTCGTGTTCGTCAGGCGCGCGAGTTCGCGAATCGCGTCGAGGACACTCACTCGGAACCGGGGGTCGGGCTGGTTCAGTGCGGTTCGATAATCGGCGATGACGGACCGCATGCGCAACAACGCAGCGTCGACGTCCATCGTGTTGGGAACCGCCGTCTTTTCGATTCGGCTAATCGACCGAATGAGGTCGGCTTTGAGTGTGGCGGGAGACGCCCCGAGCCCGTCGAGCCCCAGCCCACGGAACCGGCGACGAATGTCGTCGAGACGAGCGCGGCGCGGCCCGACCACGAGCACCCTTTTACCCGAACGGATGAGCTCACCGACGGCGTTGACAATCGTTTGCGTCGCGCCAGAACCCGACGGCGTTCCGACGACAATCGAATTACCCGCAACGATGTGGGCGACGATTCGTTCCTGTTCCGGATCCGCATCGAGCAACAGACTGTCCGTGTCAAGGCTTCGCGTGTCGGAATTGCCGGGGTCAACCGCCGCATGGCTTTCGGTGACGAGGCGTCCCGAGTTCGTGTTTCCGCCGATGGTATCGAGCAGCGGGTGGTCGAGAATCCGCGACGCGGCGACCATTTCGGACGCAACGTCGCTGAGGTTGGCAATGGCGAGTGTGGGGACAACCGTCGCGCTGTCGAGGTGAGCAATCAGCCCGTGCAATCGGTCGAGAGCGCCGTTCGGTCGGAAGGACCCGTTGTCGTTGGTGAGCGCGACGAACGCCCGCTCGTCCAGCGCAATCCCGAACTGCAGGGCGAGTTCGCGGGCGAGCGCAGGGTTCAGGTGCAGTGCGCCCGTGAGTTGCACCTCCAGATCGTCGCCCTTGCGGTGCATCGAAATCGGTCGCACCAGCATCGGTGCAGTGAAGTGAGCGTCACCGTTCGTCCACGACACCAATCCGACGGCGAGAAAGACCGAATCGATCCCCCGAGCGGCGGCCAACTCGACCGCTTTGTCGTTGATGCGCGACGCGCGTTGGCGAGCGCGGTGCAGGGCGACATCGTCGCGAACGAGGTTTCGCAGAAGTGTAGGCGTTCCCGCAAAGAATCGCGCGAGGCCGCCCGGGTGTCCGGTGCTCAGTTCAACCGCGTTGCCGGTGGGGAAATGCAACAGGGGTTTGACCCCACCGAGGGCCGCGAGTTCGTCACGCCATTCTTCCCACACCGACTGGGCGACGTTCGTGACGGTGGCGGAGGGATTTCCTGTGGTCAGATTCGACGGGTCATCAAACTCGGACAGCGCGCGGGAAAGATCGCCTGTCCAGTCGTTTTCATACCGCTCCGACACGTTCTTACGCTAGTCGGAACCCCGCAAAATCAAGGGAACCACTCCGATACGGCCACAAACGGTAAGGGAGCGGTTCCGATGGGTTAGGAGACGGGTACGACCATCCGGCTCGGCTCGCTGGACCCGAGTTTGGACTTCGCAACAACCGTGACCGTCCACTTCGTCGCCCCGGGCATCTTGCTGAAGTTCGCCGATGTCCCCGTGACGGTCTTTGTCAGGGTCTTGTTTCCCTTTTTCAGAGTCACCGTGTACTTTGTCACCGGATTCCCTCCGTTGTAGGTCGGCGCGCTCCACGAGACCGTCACGTTCCCGTGCGAGGGCGACACCGCGCGCGCGTTCACAACGGGTAACGGGGCGGCGCCCTTTACCTGGAGCGATACAGCCCCGGTCGACACAACGCCCATTCCGCGGATCAGGTAGCGACCCGATTTCGTTGCGCACACCGTGAGTGTTGCGATTCCGTTCGCGCCCACCGTGGCCGCGAGCTTCGCTCCCTTGCACTTCTGGGTGGCTCCGGCGGGGGGCGCAATCGACACCGTGGCCCCAACTGCGCTGCGTGTGCTGCGGCCGTCCGCCGAGACAGATCCGCTGGTTTTCAGGGTCAACGTGACGAGCGATCCCGCCACTGGCTCGGTCGTGATGACGGGTGTTTCCACCCACGGCATGTCCTCAAGAACGAATTCCGCGTCGCCGTCACCCAGGGGGCCAGACGCGCGTTGGATGAGAATTCCGTCGTTGTATTCGACCAACACTCGGGATTCGTCGGAGGAGTATCCCGAGAGATAAACCTCGCCGTATTCGTTCGTCACACCGCTCGTGACGGTCTCCGGAGCGGTGAACAGCGCACCGTCCACCGAAGCAGACGCGGACAGGGCGGTGACACTCACCGTGGCGCCCACGACGGGTAGTCCGTTTGACAAGACGACTCGAACCGTGTGTGTTGATTGAGACGGTTCGGGCGGCAACGTGATGACCGAATCGGTTGAGAAACCGATGGTGGTGGTCGCTTCGTAGTTCGCGATGGCACCGCCCAACAACTGAACGTCCCGGAGTGTCACGTCGACGGGGCCTGCGGGAATGAACGGGAAGGTTGCCCGCCCATCGACGGTCAGACCGTAGTCGAGCGCCGACTCGAACGACCCGTCCCGCTTTCGCCACGTGACCTGGCCGCCGTAAACCGGTTGACCGTCGGCGTCGCGAACGGCGATTGTGTGGGACACGAGCCCGGTCGTATAGGCGGTGATTGTTTCGGAGAAGGACGACGTTCCCGCGGCGTTCACTGCGCTGAGCCGAATCGCGATCGCCGAACCCACAGCAAGTCCCGTCAGAATCGCCGAAGTTTCGCCGGCAGAGACGGTTCTGGAACTCCACGTGGTTCGGTCAGTGCTCCAGTCCAGTTGGTAACTCAACACGGGTTCGTGCGGCGACGACACGGGTCGCCACGCAACGGTCACCGAATTGGCTGTACTCGCCGAAACCGTCGGGGTACCGGGTCGCTGGGGTGGCAACGCGGTCGATACCGCGAGGACGTCAGATCTCGGTCCGGTTCCCGCCGAACTCGTCGCCGAGACGCGAACCTCGGCGGTCGACAGCGCCGCCAGTTCGGGTGACGTCCAACTGTTAACCCCAGCAGCAATCGGCACGGTTGTCCATGAACCGTCAGTCAAACGCCAGTCCAGCAGGTAGCCGCTCAGTGCGAAGTCCCCCGCGTGAGGTGTCGCCCACGACACCGTTACGGTGCGGGCGGTGCGAGCGGTCTGTGTCAGATTCGTCACCGTGGCGGGTGCTGCGGCTGAACGAACGGTCCACGGTCCGAACGCGGGGACGATCTTGGGGACAGTGGTCGACGAGACGCCCAGGCGCAAATCGCCGATATTGCCCCAACAGTAGACGGTCGCGGAAACCCCGATGGCACACGATCTTTTGATCCCCCCGACTTCGTCGTCATTCTCTGCCAGTCGAACGATTGGTTCGGGGAGACGCGCTGTGGTGATTCCGGCAGAAAAACTGCCGTCGCCAAGCTGACCGACATCGTTCGACCCGCCACATTTCACCGTGCCGTCCATAATCACCGCGCACCAATGTCCGGGATAAGCCTGGATCTCGACAACGTCGGTGAGTCCGGCAATTGTCGAAAAAGCCACACCGATATTGTCAAAACAAATCACCGAATTCTGCATGGTGAGTGCACACGTTCCCCCACTGTGCGCGTCAAGTTGCCGAGCGGTGGGTGCTGCTGGGTTCGAAGCCCAGCGGTAAGAAATGGCGCCGGCCGTGAGGCAGGTGATTGTGTCATCCCACTGAATAGCGCAAAGACCATCGAGGTCCTTTACCCCCCGAAGTTGGAGCGCCGGGGTAAGAAGGTGCTTGCCAAAACGGTCATTGCTCCAGCGCCCCCAGCACCACACCTCTTTGCTGTCGGAAAGAGCACAGCCCGTGTTGCCGGAGACCGAGATATCCACGATGTTCTCGGGCAGTCCTTCAACCACAAAGTTCCCCGCCGGCATGCCGGCGTATCCCAGCCCCTGCTGACCCTGCTCGTTAGATCCACTGATACACACCACGCCTCGGGACTTCGAGAGAACACACGAAAGGTCGATGTACCACCTCTGGGCATAGCCAACCCGCTTGGTAACATCCGTGACACGAACCGACGGCAATATCCTGTTCGGATCGTCGATGTCCGTTCCCGACTGGTAAACCTTCGTTCCGTCGACGCAGTTGAATCGACCGGATGGATCTGCGGCACACGTTCCAAATTGGTTGGAAACGAATTCCTCACCAATTCCCAGCACCGACGCGGGGCCGGTACCGTTCGCGTTGACGGCCGCCACACGGAGTTCGTAGTCTCGACCCGCCTCGAGTCCGGTCACGGTAGCGGATCGCACGGTCGATACCCCGTCATTGAATATGGTCCACGACCCGCCTGCAACGCGATGTTCGATGGCGTAGTCCGTGATGGACGAAGACCCAGGGCCTCGAGGCGCGTCCCACGACAACGCGACCGAACGTGGCCCGTTGCCGTCATAGCGCACCGACGGAATGGGTCCGGGTGCGTCGACCCCCGCAGCACCAGCGGGCGAACCCGTCAGTTGGGCGGGAACCACGATGAGCGCGGCGAGGAGGAAGCCAAGTGCCCGTGACACTCGTTGCTGAGTAATTGTGTGCATGGGCCAAAGTTAGACCGAACCTCGGACACGTTATTTTTCACAGTGCCGCTGGAGCGAACAAGTCCAGTGGACTTGTTCGTGATACTCGACTGGTCACCAAGTCAACCGTTTTAAGGAGTGCCGCTGGAGGGACTCGAACCCCCAACCCTTTCCTTAGGACGGAACTGCTCTTCCATTGAGCTACAGCGGCGACCTCACCAGTAAACCACGAGCGGGTTCTAGGCCGCGAGGTACTCGCTCCACGCGGGGACGTCGCGGTCGATGCCGCGGACGAGCCACGCCGTTCCGTGGGGCTGACGCGGTTGAGAATTGAGTGTCCAGCCGAGTTCCCGCAGGGTGCGATCGGCTTTCTGGTTGTTACACCGCACGCAGCAGGCGACGAGATTTTCCCAACTGTCCGATCCACCGCGCGATTTCGGTTGGACGTGGTCGATGGTGTTCGCGGTGTTGCCGCAATACGCACAGCGGTTGTTGTCTCGGCGCAAAACCCCGCGCCGGGTGAGCGGGACACCTTTGGTCATGGGCACACGAACGTAACGGCTGAGGATGATGACGCTCGGCCGGTCCCACAAACCCGAGATTCCAAAGACGGGGTGGTCCGGCTCGTGGGCGAGTATGTTCGCTTTTCCGGTCATTACCAAAACGAGTGCGCGGCGGTACGAAACACCGGCGAGCGGTTCATAGCCTGCGTTGAGGACGAGGGTTCTCATGGTGGTCCTTTCGTTCCCACATGGCCTGTGGGATGTCGGGCTGTGTTGATCGTCGCTCGTGCCTTAACCGAAAAAGGCACCGTCGCTATCGACGATGCCCCTTCTTATCCGCGCCCTGGTCGGGGCGCATCGGTACTCGGACTTATCGGGTGTTCCCAGTCGAAACCTCGGGGTGAGGTTCGGTGGGGCCCGTCAAGTCCGTTACGGACACGAGGTGTGATGTTCACATTTACAGACTACGCCCGTGGCGCGCCGAGTTCGGTATTGCCGTGAGGTTATATTCCGAGGCGGACGATGTAGAAGTTGGACGTCCAAATCTTTCGGATGCTGACGACGCCTCCGGCGGCGGGTGCGTCGAGAATCTTGCCGTTGCCGGCGTAGATGCCGTTGTGACCGGAAATCATGACGATGTCACCGGGGCGCGCGTCGGAGAGTCGGATCGGTTTCCCGATCGCCCCCTGTGCCGCCGCGCTGTGCGGAAGTTCCACACCGAACTGGGAGTAGACGAACATGACAAATCCGGAACAGTCGAATCCGGATGGGGTTGCGCCACCAAACCGATAGGGGACTCCGACGTACTTTTTGGCAACGTCGAACACCTTGGACAAACTGAAATCGGGGTACGGCGGGTTCTTGAGATAGTCGGCCGCAGACGGCCCGTTGTAGGGCGGGTAATTGACCTGTCCCGCCGCCGCTAACCGCTCGAGGTGAGCCTGGCTAGTCGCGCGGAAAGTGGATTGTTCGACGGCAAGGGCTGTGCCACCCGTTGTTGTCAGATCCTGAGTCGCTTCGCTTGCGGCGATGATTTCGGGGCTGAACGCGTAAGCGGGCAGAGACACTGTTCCCACCAATGCGCTGACCAACGCGAAGACGGAAGCTTGGCGAGCAGCGTCACTCTGTACCGCGGTGCGAACGACCCGTCCGACCGCCGGGCGTGCAATCCGGCTGACGCGGGCGAGGAAACGGAATGCGTCGCCGATTGCTAAAGCGGTAGTGTGACCGATTCGGAAGAAAGCGTTGTTCAAGAGATATCCCCTGAGCCCGAGGCGCTTCACCTCCCCGTCCTTGGTTTTGTTGAACTATTCGACGACGGGGAAATCGGGCTTCGAACAGTTGTTCTGTGTGCGCGGTGGCGCGTTCGGAACTCTTTCAATCTACCAAGCGATTGAGCGCCGGGGTCGAAGGAGGCCTTCGGCGTGGCAAAACCCCCGAAGCTCAGCCATTGTGGATTGTTTAGACTGGGGAAATGTCCGACTTTCGACTGCCCCCCGAATTGATTCCCACCGACGGTCGCTTCGGGTGCGGGCCTTCGAAAGTGCGCTCCGAGCAAATCGACCATCTCATCGCCCACGCCCACCTGCTGGGGACTTCTCATCGCCAACCTCCGATTCGAGCGCTGGTTGGACAGATTCGTGAGGGTCTCGCCGACCTCTACCGTCTTCCCAGCGGATACGAGGTCGTCCTGGGAAACGGTGGGTCGACCGCGTTTTGGGATGCGGCCGCCTTTTCCCTCATCGACAGTCGCAGTGCGCACCTCGCGTTCGGGGAGTTCGGGCAGAAGTTTGTGACAGCAGCGAGCGCCCCCTGGCTCTCTGCGCCGATTGTCAACACGGGCGCGGCGGGTGAAGTGTCGCAGTTCACCGGCGACGAGGACGCCGATGTTTTCGCTTACCCGCACAACGAAACGTCGACGGGTGCGATGAGCTCGGTTCGGCGTCATGGCGCCAGCGGTGCCCTGACCGTCGTGGATGCGACAAGCGCGGCCGGCGGGATCGACATCGACGTGCGTGAAACCGATGTCTACTATTTTGCGCCGCAGAAAAACTTCGCGAGCGACGGTGGGTTGTGGATTGCGCTGATGTCCCCCGCCGCACTAGAGCGCATCGAACGAATCGCTTCGTCGGGCCGCTACATCCCCGAGTTTCTGTCCCTCGGTGTTGCCGTTGAGAATTCTCGATTGGACCAGACCCTCAATACCCCCGCCATCGCGACTCTGTTGTTGATGGACGCGCAGCTCCAGTGGATTCGCGACAGCGGTGGACTCTCCTGGGCGGACATGCGAACACGGGATTCGTCGAGGCGCATCTACGACTGGGCAGAGCGTCGTTCGGACGCGTCTGCGTTTGTCGCGGTTCCCGAGCACCGATCGCAGGTTGTTGCGACGATTGATTTCGACGAGACCGTCGACGCCGCGAAGGTGTCGGCACTGTTACGCGCCAACGGAATCGTCGACATTGACCCGTACCGGAAACTCGGTCGAAACCAACTGCGCATCGCGACGTTTACCGCGATTGAACCGGACGATGTGACGCGTCTGCTCGGCGCTATCGAGTTGGCAATCGCCGCGCTCTAGCGGTCGTCGACAACCACGAAATCGTCGTCGTCGGCATCGTCGAGGTCGTCGATGCCTAAATCATCGTCGTCGAGATCGTCGAGGTCGTCGACATCGTCAAGGTCGTCGAGGTCGTCCTCCTCGTCG
>CAMDKN010000011.1 GCA_945901035.1 Gulosibacter massiliensis
ACTCCACATCGACCGACCGCTTCCCGTGGGCGGCGATGACGGCTATCGGGTTCACGGTCTTTGCCACAGTGACGTCCGAGTTTTTACCGACCGGCATGTTGCCGTCGATGTCCGCTGACCTCGACGTCAGCACGTCGCAAATCGGATTCCTCGTATCGGTGTGGGCTGCGACCGTCGTTCTCACCGCAATCCCCCTGTCATTGACCACTCGTCGCTTCAGCCGTAAATCCTTGCTGATTGTGTCGGTGGGGTTGTTCACGGTGTCTAACGTCATGGCTTCGCTGGCGCCCAACTACGACGTGTTGTTTGCTTCCCGCATTATCGGAGGTCTCGGCAACGGAATGTTCTGGATGATCGCGACGGGGTACGTGACAACGATGTTGCCCGGTCAGTGGCGGTCACGAGGATTCCTATTCATCTCGGCTGGCGCGAACCTCGCGTTCATCGCCGGGTTGCCCCTCGGATCGGCGCTCGCAGCCATTTCCGATTGGCGGGCCGGATTCCTCATCTTGACTGCTTTGACAATCGGAGCCAGCGTCGGTTTGTACTTCCTGCTGATTCCCGTCCCCAATCCCCACACCGAGAACCCAGACGAGGTGCACTCGGCCGTCCGCGATCGGTCTTTCCGCATGGTGTTGCTCGGGGTCTCGGGTGTCTTCCTTGTCGTCGGTGGTGGGAACCTGTTCTACCCCTACATCGCACCGTTCCTCATCGAGGTCGCTAACTTCACGACGCTGACCGTTGCCGTTCCGCTCGCGGCGTATGGCGTCGGTGGCACTATAGGAATTCTCGTCGCCGAACGATTAGGACGTCGCCCCGAAAATCTCTCGAGGAATATTGCGTTCGCGATTCTGTACATGGCGAGCATGATGATCCTCCTGGATCTGGTCGCCGGCTCGCAAGAAGCGGCAATCGTGGCCTGCGCACTGTGGAGCCTCGGTTTTGCCGTGACCGAACCACTCTTCGGGCAATACATCATGGAATTGTCGAGCCCACGCCTTCGCGACTTCGCCGGGGCGATGCGCACCACCGCGTGGAACCTCGGAATCGGCAGCGGCTCGTTCTTCGGTGGTGTGCTGCTGGTGCCGTTCGGAATCAGCGCACTTCCCTACATTGGCGCGAGCGTTCTGGTCTGTGGCGCGACGGTTGCACTCATCGCGAGGCGCAGAGAACGAGCGCTCTGGGCAAACTAGAATGGTGTCAGAACAGACCACTTCGCGAGGAGCCCCGTGAACGACATTCACACATTCAACGCCCCCCTTTCCGAGGTTGACCCCGAGATTGCCGAGGTTTTGAAACTCGAACTCGGTCGACAGCAGGACTATCTCGAGATGATTGCGTCCGAGAACTTCGTGGCCCGCTCGATCCTGCAGACGCAGGGTTCGGTGCTCACCAACAAGTACGCCGAGGGATATCCCGGCAAGCGCTATTACGGTGGCTGTGAATTCGTCGACGTCGCCGAATCGCTCGCGATTGAGCGCGCAAAGTCGTTATTTGGTGCTGCCTATGCCAACGTCCAACCCCACTCCGGTGCGACGGCGAATGCGGCCGTCCTGCACGCCATCGCCACCAAGGGTGACACGATTCTCGGGCTTGAACTCGCGCACGGTGGGCACCTCACGCACGGCATGAAACTCAACTTCTCGGGTCGCTTGTACAACGCGGTCGCCTACGGGCTCGACCCCGAAACGTTCCTCGTCGACATGAACGTCGTTCGCGACTTGGCGCTTGAACACAAGCCGCAGGTCCTCATCGCCGGCTGGAGCGCGTACTCACGCCACCTCGACTTCGCCGCCTTCCGCGACATAGCGGATGAGGTCGGCGCTAAGCTCTGGGTCGACATGGCGCACTTCGCCGGGCTCGTCGCGGCAGGAGTCCACCCCAGCCCGATTCCCTACGCCGATGTGGTGTCGACCACCGTGCACAAGACGCTCGCAGGACCGCGATCGGGTCTCATTCTGTCGCGTGACGAAGAACTGGGCAAGAAATTGAACTCGGCCGTGTTCCCCGGTCAGCAGGGCGGGCCTCTCATGCATGTGATTGCCGGAAAAGCGACGGCGTTCAAGCTCGCTGCATCGCCAGAATTCAAGGAACGCCAAGAGCGCACCATTCGCGGCGCGCAGATCCTCGCCGAGCGCCTCACCGCTGCCGATGCGACGTCGGCTGGTGTCGGCGTGCTGACCGGTGGAACCGACGTTCACCTGGTCCTCGTCGATCTTCGCAATTCGACGGTGAACGGAATGGAAGCGCAAGACCTCCTTCATGACGCGGGAATCACGGTCAACCGAAACTCGGTACCGTTCGACCCTCGCCCACCGATGGTTACGTCGGGTGTTCGCATCGGTACATCGGCACTCGCCACCCGCGGTTTCGGAGACGCCGAATTCACCGAGGTGTCGGATGTCATCGCTCACGCGCTCATGCCGAATCCCGATGCCGTCGAACTCAAACGACGCGTCAAGGTACTCACGGACGCGTTCCCGCTCTACAACGGCCTCGAGCAGTAACGCCAATGACGGCTCGGTTGCTCGATGGGTTGGCGACCGCCGGGGCACTCAAGAGCGACCTGAAGCTGCGCGTTGACGCACTTCGCGCCAAGGGTGTCACGCCCGGACTCGCAACAGTATTGGTCGGAAATGACCCCGGTTCCGAGTGGTACGTGGGTGGCAAGCACAAGGATTGCGCCGAGGTCGGAATCGCATCGGTCCGCCGCGAGCTTCCCGACAACGCGACACAAGCCGAGGTCGAAGCCGTCATCGACGAATTGAATGCCAACGACGACGTGACCGGGTTCATCGTCCAGCTGCCCTTGCCGAAACACATTGACACCGATGCAATCCTCGAACGCATCGATCCGGATAAGGATGCTGATGGACTTCACCCGATAAACCTCGGTCGGCTCGTCAATCGCGCGTCCGGACCGATTACATGGCCACTGCCGTGCACCCCGCGCGGGGTCATCGAACTGGTGGAACACCACGGATTGTCGTGGGATGGGCTCGATGTGGTCGTCATCGGCCGCGGAATCACGGTCGGGCGTTCCATCGGGGCACTGTTGACGCGCAAAGACGTCAACGCCACGGTCACTCTCACCCACACGGGGACGCGAAATCTCGCCGATCACCTGAAACGCGCGGACGTCATCGTGGCGGCGGCCGGCTCGGCGTCCATCGTGAGGGCGGCCGACGTCAAACCCGGCGCCATCGTTCTCGACGTTGGCGTTTCCCGCGTGACGAATCCCGACGGAACCACCCGAATCGCCGGGGACGTCGACGACGATGTGCGTGAGGTTGCCACGTGGGTGTCGCCGAATCCGGGAGGGGTCGGACCGATGACCCGTGCGCTGCTTCTGAAAAACGTCGTCGAAATCGCCGAGCGCGGACGGTAGCTGCTGTTACGGGTTCGCGCCGTTGCGACCGCTGATCATTCCGCCCAGGGCGGGCATTACTCCGACAATCGAGGCCAGAGTATCCAGCACCAGCCAGGTGTCTTTCGACAGGATGATGTGGGTTCGGTCGCGGATCAGGGGGTTGGTCTCGAGCTCGGACTTGATGAAATCCGCGCGGTCCGCGGTGTCCTCGAACACCATCAGCGCCGCCCCCTCCGCACAGGCCTGGGCGGCGAGGCTGCCTGCTGTGGGCACCGTCGACCACGAGGCACAGGACCCACCCGCGGCGACAAACCGCTCACGCAGGTCGTCGAGTTCGGCGGGTGTCGCCTCGGAACATCCCGACAGCAACAGGGCGCTGACGAGGACCCCCACCACACCGCGACGAGCCGTCATCGCTCCATCCTAGAGAGCGCGAGATTCGGTACGCTCGTCACATGGCGAAGTTGTATTTCCGGTATGGCGCGATGAACAGCGGCAAGAGCACGGCGTTGTTGCAGGCGGCTTATAACTACGCTGAGCGCGGCCAGCAGGTCCTCATCGCGAAGCCGCGAACCGACACGAAAGGCGAGTCGGCAATCGTGTCGCGATTGGGAGTTCAGCGACCCGTCAACTTCGTGGTCGGTCCGCACGACGACGTTCGGACGATGTTCGATGCCTACCGCTCTCAAACGCACGCCACGTCGGGGCAAGACGTCGCCTGTCTGCTGATTGACGAAGCACAGTTCCTCTCGGTCGACCAGGTTGACGACCTACTCCGTATCGCCATCCTCGATGACATCCCCGTGCTTGCGTATGGAATCCGCACCGATTTTCAGACCATTGCATTCCCCGGTTCGCGTCGACTGCTCGAGATCGCGCACGCGGTCGAAGAGCTCAAAACCATTTGCCGATGTGGGCGAAAGGCGATGTTCAACGCCCGTCTCGTGAATGGTGCGTTCATCTTCGACGGCGACCAGGTGGCGATTGACGGCGACGACGTCACCTACGAGTCCCTGTGCGGGGCGTGTTACCTACGCGAATCAAACGGCAAGCTCGCGCACGGGTTCAACGCGCCGCAAGCGTTCACCCCGACGCTCGCGCCGGACGCAGACTTTTCTTAGGCGTCGACGGGCGTCAACAACTGCGTTTCGGCCAGTTCCCGATACAGCGGGACGGTCTTGAGGAGTTGCTTGTGTGTTCCCACTCCGAGCACGACTCCCTTGCGCAGGACCACGATCTGGTCGCTGTCGATGACGGTCGACAGACGGTGCGCGATGACAATGAGCGTGCGCTGAGCGGACACCCGGTCAATCGCGTCCTTCATCAATTGTTCGTTGAGCCCGTCCAGGCTCGACGTCGATTCGTCCAGTAACAGGATGGGTGCGGCCGCGAGCAGCGCCCGGGCGATGGCAAGGCGCTGACGTTCGCCACCGGACAGCAGGACGCCGCCCTCACCGACGGGGGAGTGAATTCCTCGTTCGTCACGGTCGACGATGTTGGACAGGTTGACCTCGGCGAGAACCGCGATGCATTCGGCGTCGGTTGCGTTGGGTGCCCCGAGGATGAGGTTGTCGCGAATCGACCCCGCGAGCACCGGCGCGTCCTGCTCGACGTAACCGATGGCGCCGCGAAGCTCGGCACGATCGAGCGACCGCACGTCGTGGCCGCCGAGCCGGATGGAACCCGATTGTGGGTCGTAGAACCGCTCGATGAGGGACAGCACCGTCGACTTGCCCGAGCCGCTGGGACCGACCAGGGCGATGCGCGTCCCGGTCTTCACGGTGAAAGACACGGAGTCGAGAATTGGGGTTTCCGGGTCGTACGCGAACGAGACGTTGTCGAACTCGATCGCGTCGGGGCCGAGTCCGCCATCCAGTTTCTCGGTGACGACGTCATTCGCCGTTTCGCTCGGAAACTCGATGATTTCCTGAATTCGACCGAGTGCACCGAGCGCCTGCATCACCGAGGTGAAAGCGCCGATTGCCTGGCCGAGCGGCATGATCATGATGAACAGGAACAAAATGAACGACACGAGTTGGGCGACGTCGATGGTGCCGGTCGCGACGCGGAATCCGCCGACTCCGAGGACGACGAGGAACGACACCTGCATCGCGATGCTCGAGATGGGGACAACGAACGCGGAGATGCGCGCGACGTCCAACCCGGCTCGCCACGCTCCGCGCGCGTCGTCGTCTACGGAATCGATTTCGCGCTGGACCGCGTTGGCGGCGCGCACGGTCCGAACCGCCGAGATGGCGCGCTCGACCGACGCGGTGAGGTCACCGACACGGTCCTGTGCGATGCGTGAGTACACCCGAATGCGACGCGACAAAACAATGACGATGATGATGGAGGACACGACGACCGTGAAGGTGAGTCCGAAGAGCACGCCGTCGATGATGAGCATCGCGATGATGGCTCCGACAAACGTCACCGAACCGCCGATTGCTTCGACGAGTCCCTGGGTCAGCACAGCGCGCAGCATCGTCGAGTCGGCACCGACGCGGGAAACCAGGTCGCCCGTCCGGCGCGCATCGAATTGGCTGATGGGAAGGTTGAGCAGCCGAGCGACGAGGTGTCGCCGTGACGACAGGACGACGCTTTCGCCCGTGCGCTGGAGCAAATAATGACGGACGCTGGAGAGCAGTGCGCCTCCGACAACGAGTGCGATGAGCGCGGGAACGAGCCACCCGAGTTCCGCGCCCGATTGCACGGTCGAGATCACCTGGGCGACGAGGAGAGGTTGGCCGAGCGATGCGCCCGCGCCAAGGAGGCTGAGAACGACCACAACCGCCAAAATCTTTTTGTGTTCGAGCAGGTACGGAACCAGTTGCGAGAACGTGGCTTTGGGGCCGGTGGAATCGTCGGGGCCTCCACTGCGGCGAAATCCGCCAAAACGAGGAGATGACATGGAAATCCTTTGCGGTGTGACGCCAACGATGAGGGCGATTCGAGGCGCAGGAAATTGACATTGCCTCTACTGACTAGACTATGTCTTTGTGCCTGAACCCGTAATCCGTGCCGTCAATATCACCAAAAAATATGACGATTTTGTTGCTGTCAACGGCATCTCGTTCGAGGTTGCGCGCGGTGAATCTTTCGGGCTGCTGGGTCCGAACGGCGCGGGTAAATCAACGACCATGAAGATGATCGCGGCGGTGTCGACGAGGACGTCCGGCGACCTCACGGTGCTCGGTCTCGACCCGAACATCGACGGACCCGCCATTCGGTCTCAGCTCGGGGTGGTCCCGCAAGAGGACAACCTCGACCAGGAACTTCGCGTTCGCGAAAACCTGATTACGTACGGACGGTTTTTTGGGATGTCCCACGCCGAGGTCGGAAAACGCGCGGACGAACTTCTCGAGTTCGCGCAATTGTCGGACCGCGCTAAGTCGAAGGTCGAACCACTGTCGGGCGGAATGAAGCGGCGGTTGACCATCGCACGGTCGTTGATGAACGACCCGCAGATGTTGCTTCTCGATGAGCCGACCACAGGGCTCGACCCGCAGGCCCGACACATTTTGTGGGATCGCCTGTTCCGACTCAAGGAAAACGGCACGACACTGGTGTTGACGACCCATTACATGGATGAAGCGGAACAGTTGAGCGACCGCATTGTCGTCGTCGACAAGGGTGAAATCATGGCGGAGGGTTCGCCGGCTCACCTGATTCGCACCTATTCGACCCGCGAGGTGCTCGAGGTCCGTTACGGCTCGGACAAAAACGCGACGGTCGCGAAAAAGATTGCCGATGTGGGTGAACGGCAAGAAATCCTGCCCGACCGAATACTCATTTACAGTGCTGACGGCGAACGCGACCTGGCGGAAATCACCAGTCGCGGCCACCACCCGACAACAAGCCTTGTCCGACGATCGTCCCTCGAAGACGTGTTCCTGCGCCTCACCGGTCGAAGCCTCGTCGAATGATCTCAGCGTCGGACATCGCGGCGAAAGCGGAAAAACCGCGCCGTTGGGGCTGGTGGTACATCACCGAATTGCGCCTTCGCGAAATGAAGGGGTATCTCAGTTACGTCGTGACCTCCAGTTTTGGAAACCCCATCATCTATCTGCTCGCGCTGGGAGTGGGGCTCTCGAATCTCGTCCCGCAGGGAATTGACGGTGTGCCGTTCCTCGTGTTTGTGGCGCCCGCCATGTTGATGTCGACGATTCTGTCGGTCGGGGCCGAAGAGGGAATGTACCCCGTCCTCAGCGGATTCAAATGGCACAAGGTGTTTTTCGCGATACACGCGACACCCATCACGCCCGGCCAAATCGTGGCGGGATTTTTCGTTCACTTGGCGATTCGCTTTGCGTTCACCGCGGGCATATTTTTCCTCGCCCTTCTGGCGTTCGGAGCGGTACCACTCGGAACCGGCTGGCTCATGATCCCCATCGCGATTCTCGGGGCATTTGCGATCATGACGCCCCTCGCGGCCTATTCCGCCCAACTCGAAGACGACCGCGGACAGTTCGCGCTAATTCAGCGCATGGTCGTCATGCCGATGTTCCTCTTTTCCGGCACGTTCTTTCCGATTTCCGAAATCCCCGACTGGCTTGAATGGGTGGCGTGGGTCTCACCACTCTGGCACGCGTCCCAATTGGGGCGGGTCGTCAGCTACGGGACGGTCGAACCAATCTGGTTGACCGTTCTGCACCTCCTTGTTCTCGTCTCCTTCGCTGCGGTGGGGGCAATCCTGACCCGTCGCGCCTTCATCGCGAGGTTGACCCGATGACCGCCGAAATGAAAGTGAGTGCGGCGGTTGCCCCGCGCCGCCGATTCGGCGGCATGTCCGCGGGAAACTCGCGTGCCGTGATCGAACGCGGGCTCCGCGCGACGATGTCCAACAACTACCTCATCATCCTCAGTGGATTCTTCGAGCCCGTTTTCTACCTCTTGTCCATGGGGGTCGGACTCGGCGGCATCATCGGTGACATCGAACTGAACCGCGAGATGATCGCGTACGGTGCTTACATTGCTCCCGCGCTGCTTGCCGTTTCGGCGATGAACGGGGCAATCTACGATTCGACCTGGAACGTCTTTTTCTAACTCAACTTCGGCAAGTTGTATCAGACGATGCTGTTGACCTCGCTCGGTCCGGTGGACGTCGCCATCGGCGAAATCACGCTCGCGTTGTTGCGCGGCGGGGTCTACGCGGTGGGTTTCCTCATCGTGATGCAGGTGATGGGACTCGTCCTGTCCCCGCTCGCCCTCCTCGCTATCCCCGCGGTGATTCTTATCGCCGCGGGCTTCGCCTCCATCGGCATGGCCTTCACGTCCTACATGAAGACCTTCCAACAGATGGATTGGCTGCCCATGGTGATGTTGCCGATGTTCCTGTTTTCGGCAACGTTTTTCCCGATTTCGGTGTACCCCGAGGGCATCCAGGTCATGATTCAGTGTTTCCCGCTGTGGCACGGAGTCGAACTGATCCGCATGCTCACGACCGGTGAGGTCACCGCCATGATCTGGGTGCACATCGGGTACTACGTGGTGATGCTGGGAGTCGGCGTCGTCGTCGTGTCGCGTCGACTGCGCGCACTATTTCTTCGCTGACCCGCCCAGTCGTCGCGTGGCCGCCGACACGATTCTCCGGAGGGGAGATTGTTGGGGGTTCTGATCCAACACCGACAGAAGGTAATCGAGGTCATCGCTATCGGTGTTCTCAACCAGATAGCCCAGACCGAGCCGTTCCAGGCTCGCACGGGCGACGTCGGAGTTGTCAATTCGGTCAATCGGCAGCCGCTCGTCCTGGCGATGCACCCGAGGCACCCAGGTTGGATCGACCGGCAGTTCGGGGAGCGTCGGCATCTCGGTTCGCAGGAATTTCCACAGCGTCACCGGGTCTCCCAGCTCGAGGAGGTCGGAATAGGTCAGTGACACGAACGGTTTCTCTGATGCGGAGACAAGCCGAAGGAAGTCGCGAATCTGAGTCGAATAGGCGCGGGCGCGGTCACGGAAGAACGCCTCGTCGTAGGTGACGGCGAACTCGGTTGTCCCCGCGTTCACCCAGGTCTGTGATTGGTCGACCAGTGCGCGTGACACCCACGCGGAGAAGGGGTTGCGCCGAAGGACGACCACCCCGGCCGCATTGTCAATAAGAATGCGGCGAGCACGGTCATCGCGCAGTTGTTGTCCGAGCACCTTGACCACGAACAGCGTGACACCATCGATGTGTTCGCGAAATGCGAGCGTGGCGAGTGGATCGGTGATGGCGGCGTCCGCTAAAGCGCCGTGGGATCCATACGGCGCAAGGCCTTCCTCGACGAAGTCCGCCATTTGGGATTTCGGTTGGCGGTGAAAGAATTCGCCGAGGGACGCGACGCCACTCAACGCCTTGAGAAGATCCAGAAGGTGGGTACTGCCGGAACGCGAGTGCGCGAGGATGAGAAGATACGGTGCCACCAACGGTGTCCTTACGTCTGGGACCCCCAGTTTAGCCCTGGCGCAGGTTCCTCAGTTGGGCGGCGCTCGCCACGGCAGCCATCGCCGCCTCGGCGCCTTTATCTTCGCGGGATCCGGGTAACCCGGCCCGGTCGATGCCTTGCTGTTCGTCGTCCAGCGTCAGCACCCCGAAACCCACCGGTTTTCCCTCGTCGAGAGCGACACGGGTCAACCCGTCCGTCGCCGCGTTGGACACGAAGTCGAAGTGCGGTGTTCCGCCCCGGATGATCACACCGAGGCACACCACGGCGTCGGCGCCGTTGCGGAGGGCCGCCTGGGCGACCACGGGAAGTTCAAACGCGCCGGGGACGCGGACGAGAGTGTGGTGCGCCCCGGACGCGTCCAGAACGCGCTGAGCGCCGGCGATGAGGCCGTCCGTGATCGCGTCGTGCCATGACCCCGCGACGACGACGACCGTGAGACCGGAGCCGTCGACGGACAGTTCGGGTGAACCGTGCCCGGCCACGATGCTACGCCTCGTCCTGGGCGACCGTCGGGGAATTGACGAGTGCGCCGGGGAGTTGGTGCCCCATCCGATCGCGCTTCGCACCGAGATAGCCGATGTTCACGTCGCCGACTCCGACCACGAGAGGAACCAGTTCCGTTACCTCGATGCCGTGCTCAATCAACTGTCGGCGCTTTTCGGGGTTGTTCGACAACAGTCGGACCGAGGAGATTCCGAGGTCCTGAAGGATTGCGGCGGCCACCCCGTAGTCCCGCGCATCGGCGGGAAGCCCGAGGGCCAGGTTGGCATCGAGAGTGTCGAGGCCGTCCTCTTGCAGTCGATACGCCTTGAGTTTGTTGGTGAGTCCGATACCGCGGCCCTCGTGACCGCGCAGGTACACGACGACACCGCCTTCCTTGTCGATGGTCTCCATCGCGGCGTCGAGTTGCGGGCCACATTCGCACTTGAGCGACCCCATCGCTTCACCGGTCAAGCACTCCGAGTGAAGCCGAACGAGTGCTCCGTCTTTCGGTTCACCACCGACAATGGCAACGTGGTCGACGCGGGTTTCGTGGTCGCGATAGGCGCGGATCCGGAATGAACCGTGAGTGGTCGGGACGAAGGTTTCAATCTCGAAGGAATACCGTTCGGAGTTTCCGTCCGGAAGTTCGTTAATCTGTGTGCCGAGGTGTGCGGCGAGTTCTTCGATCGACACGACAACGAGATTGTGTTCTTCCGCGAAAGCGGTGAGCGCGGCGCCGCGCATCATCGATCCGTCATCCATCGTCAGTTCGCCGATTACGGCGACGGGCTGCAAACCCGCGAGGTTCATGAGGTCTACCGCCGCTTCGGTGTGTCCGGCGCGTTCGCGCACGCCACCGGGCACAGCGCGCAGTGGAATGATGTGGCCCGGGCGGATCAGATCGCCGGGGCCGCTCGCGGGATTCGCCAACACACGCAGTGTTTCGGCGCGATCGTGTGCGGAAATTCCAGTGGTGACGCCCTCGGCCGCATCCACACTGACGGTGTAAGCGGTGCGTCGGAAGTCCTGGTTGTGCTCGACCATGAGCGGCAAGTCGAGTTCGTTGGCGCGCTCGTTCGTCATCGGCGCGCACAGGAAGCCGCTGGTGTGGCGAATCGTCCAGGCGAGCCATTCGGTGGTGACCTTTTCGGCCGCCATGATGACATCCCCTTCGTTTTCGCGGTCCGCGGAATCCGTGACGAGGATGGGCTTGCCGGCTCGAAGTTCGGCGATGGCGGTTTCGATGAGCGTCATGCGAATGCCCCTTTCGTGAAGTGAGCGAGACGCGCGATGTGACGCGCGAGGATATCGGTTTCGATGTTGACGGTGTCTCCGGTTTCGAGGACGCCCAACGTCGTGGCGACGAGGGTTTCCGGGATGAGCGAAACCTCACACCAGTCGTCTCCTACGGCCGAAACCGTCAGCGAAACGCCGTCAATCGTAATGGAGCCCTTGTCCACGACCAGGGGGGCGTGCTCGGCGTTGAGCGCGAATCGAATCACGCGCCAATCGCCCGACTGGCGTGTGTCCAGAACGGTAGCGGTACCGTCCACGTGTCCCTGCACGATGTGCCCGCCGAGCTGTTCGCCGGCGGCCATCGCTGATTCGACGTTGACAGTACGCCCCGCGGCCCACTGGTCGGGGTTGGACATGGCGATGGTCTGACCCATGACGTCCGCGACAAAGGAATCGTCGGTTTGTTCGATGACGGTCAGGCACACTCCGCTGATTGCGATTGAATCACCGTGTCCTGCCTTGGCGACGGCCCGCGGTGCGCGAACCGTAACGCGCACCGAATCTTCGGTCGGGGTCACGTGTGTGATGGTGCCCAATTCGGCGATAATCCCCGTGAACATTTAGTGAGCCTCTCGTGCGGTGATGACGAGCGTTCCGCCCATCACTTCGGTGTGGGTGACGCTGAGCTTGCGCGCCGCGGTCAGCGTGGGAATACCGAGGTCGCCCGTCGCCGTGTGTTCGCCTCCTAATAGCATCGGCGCCAGACACACGACGTATTCGTCGACCAGTCCTTCGCGAATGAAGGAGTTCATGAGGCGCGGTCCGCCCTCGAGGAAAAGGCTGCGAATACCGATGTTGTAGAGGCGTTCCAAGATATCGGCCAGCGCGCCGGATTCCTGAAGCACACCGCGCGGGTGTCCCCACAGTCCGGATCCGGACGGTAGTGGAGTATCCCCGATGACCACGGCGAGTGGCTGGTTGGGGAAGAGGTTTCCGTCCGCGGTGCGTGCAGTCAGGCTGGGGTTGTCTGCGATTGCCGTACCCGTGCCGATGGCAATGGTGTCGTGCTGCGAACGCAAAAGGTGAACAAAGGTGCGCGATTCGGCGGACGTGATCCACTGGCTGGTGCCGTCGCTCGCCGCGGTCCGGCCGTCCAGGCTCGACCCCCACTTGGCGGTCACCCAGGGTCGCTTGAGGCGGTTGGCGGTCAACCAGCGTTCGACGAGTTGGTATCCCTCTCCTGACAGGACACCGGACACCACGTCGACACCCGCGGCGCGCAGAGATTCTGCTCCGCCGCTCGATTCGTCACCCGGATCGTCCAACGAATACACGACGCGGGCGATGCCAGCGTCAATCAGTGCCTTCGAACAGGGCCCGGTTCGACCGGTATGGTTGCACGGCTCGAGAGTCACGACCGCAGTCAATCCCTTAGCGCTGTCGACTTTGGACAGCGCGTCGACCTCGGCGTGGGTCGTTCCCGCGCCGCGATGCCACCCCTCGGCGACGATGGTTCCGTGGTCATCCACGAGAACACACCCGACCTGAGGGTTTTCTCCCGTTCGCGGACCGCGTTCGGCGAGCTCACGAGCGCGACGCATGGCGTCATCGTAGGTACTGATGGGCATTGGGACTCCTTCCGAGCAGGGAATCCGGGGTAACGACGAGACGTCGCGGGGCTCACACAGACACTGCGAAGCCCACCGTGCTTCCTCTCATCCGGACTATAACCGTCGGTCTCGGAATTTCACCGAGTCAACCGCTCGGCCGAGGCCTTGCGGGTCGCGGACTTTAACCGCCGGCTCAGATTTTCACTGACCCCGGAGCACGTGCTCTGTCCCTATGCTATCCCGCCGTGGCACCTACCGCCACGGCGGTGTCCAAGAATCATCCAAGAAATCAGGGGCGGCGAAGGAAGCCGACGGCGTCGTACACGCGCGCCAGGGTGGTCTCGGCAATCTGGTTCGCCCGATCGGCGTTCACCGCGAGCATCCGATCCAGTTCGGCGGGATCCGACAGCAATTCGAGCGTGCGGGCACGAATCGGCTCAAATTCGGCGACAACGGCATCGGCCACGGCCCCTTTGAGGTCGCCGTATCCCTTTCCCGAAAACTCTGTTTCCAATTGGGCGATTGGGGTGCCGCCGAGGAGCGAGAGAATTCCAAGGAGGTTCGAGACTCCCGCTTTGTTCGCGGGGTCAAAGCGAATGTCGCGGTCGGTGTCCGTGACCGCCGACTTGATTTTCTTGGCCACCGCCGACGGCTCATCGAGCAACCAGACAATCCCCTGGGGTGATTCGCCCGACTTGGACATCTTTGATTCGGGGTTCTGGAGGTCGAAAACCTTGGCCGACTCTTTCAGAATGCGAACCTCGGGAACGATCAGGGTGTCGCCAAACCGCGAGTTGAACCGCGCCGCGATGTCGCGAGTCAGTTCGATGTGTTGCCGCTGGTCTTCGCCCACCGGGACGACCGTCGCGTCGTACAGCAGGATGTCGGCCGCCTGCAGAATCGGGTAGGTGAACAGCCCCACGCTGGCCGAATCGGCTCCCTGTTTCGCCGACTTGTCCTTGAATTGGGTCATCCGTGACGCCTCACCAAAGCCGGTGATTGTGTTGAACACCCAGGCGAGTTGGGTGTGTGCGGGAACGTGCGACTGAACAAACAGTGCCGAATGGTCGGGATCGATTCCGGCGGCGATGTACTGCGCCGCGGTGCGCCGGGTGTTCTCGCGAAGCTTCGCCGGGTCCTGCGGAACCGTGATCGCGTGAAGGTCGACAACACAAAACACGGCGTCGTGCGTCGACTGCATCTCGCGCCACTGCATGAGCGCACCGGCGTAATTCCCCAGGTGCAACGATTCGGCGCTGGGTTGCATCCC
>CAMDKN010000012.1 GCA_945901035.1 Gulosibacter massiliensis
GAACAGCGACGCTAACAATTCCGCATCGGTAATCGATCCGCGGACAAAGGTGGCACTGTCGGGAACGAATTCCCGACGACCCGACGACAGATTGTCGAGAACAACGGTGTCGATACCGTCCGCGTTCAATGCACGAGCGACGTGGGCACCGATGTATCCCGCACCGCCCGTTACCAACCACGCCATGGCTCTAGCGTAACGTTTCGCGATTTAGCTGCGCGGGCGCATGTCAGCAACCATCGGACACACGAACGGGTCCGAGTTCTTGCTCAGTCCCACCTTGTTCAAGTACACGATGATCGCCGTGTACGACGAAATGAGGTTCATCTCGACCAACGTAATGTTTTTATCGTTGCAGTACGCCATCACAATGTCGTGCGCCCGCTTGAGATACGGACGAGCCATCGACGGGAACAGGTGGTGCTCGACCTGGTAGTTGAGCCCGCCCATCAGGTTGTCCTTGAGCCAGCTCCCGCGAATGTTACGGCTCGTCACCACCTGGCGTTCGAAGAAGTCAAGCTTGACGTCGCGCGGAACGAGCGGCATGCCCTTATGGTTGGGCGCGAACGCGGCTCCCATGAAGAATCCGAAAATCATCATCATGAAGACCCACAGGGCAATCGCCCACAGCCACCCAAACATAGCGCCCATGACGACGTAGGGGGCGGTCTGCCGGATCACCATGAGCGAGAACTCGAGAGTACGAATTCCGACCGAGCGATCCGTGCGTCGCAGTGCTTGGAACGAATCGAGGAGCAGGTCGAACCCGGTCAAAAACAACAGGAACGGAAACAGGTAACCCTGCCGGTTGGAAATCCAGCGTTCGATCCCGCGCTTCTCATCACGCGATTCGACCGTGAAGCTGAGGACGCGGATCGCGATGTCCGGGTCCTGACCAATCTGGTTCGGCTTTTGGTGGTGCTTGTTGTGCTTGCGCATCCAGAACCCATACGACAACCCCGCGAACAGATTCGCGAGGAAGAGACCAGTCCAGTCGTTCCACTTGTTGTTCCGAAAAATCTGTCGGTGTGACGCTTCGTGCGCGATGAACCCGAACTGGGCGCTCACGATCCCGAGCAAACCCGCAATCGCAAAGGCGGCGGGGATAATGAGCGAATCGTGTGCACCGGACGCGCCGATGAATCCCCCCGCGGTCCACAGGCCGAGGGCGGCGATCGACAGAATCACGAGACGAATGACGTAGAAGCTGGGCTTCTTGTGCAGTAACCCCGCGGCCTTGACCCGGGCCAGAAGTTCGGTGTAGTTCGACGTCGCGGGGGCAAGGACAGTTGCACTCATTGTCCAAGTTTAGGGGGCTTTCCTATGAAAAACCTCTGTACGAACATCACCCGCTGAACGTGGCGACGAGCCCGACGACGAGCCCGATCACCGCCCCGCCCGCGATGACCTCGACGATTGACCGTTTGAGTCCCACGAGTGCGTATCCCGCGCCGACCGCGATGGCGATGCCCCACAGATTGACGGGCGCGTCGGCCGGGACGAACACATGTTGCGCAAACGTGACAGCGAGGCTGAGAATGACCCCCACGATGGCCGCGTTGATCGCGGTCAGCGGGGCGGTAAATGCGACACGGCTTCGAGCGGCTTCGACGTAGGGACCGCCCGCCAGGATGAAAAAGAACGACGGCAAAAAGGTGAACCACGTGGCGACACACGCGGCGATGACACCCGACAACCACGAGGTTCCGTCACCCAACAGTTCGCCCGTGAATCCTCCGATGAATCCCACAAAGCTGACAAACATAATGAGCGGCCCCGGCGTCGTTTCGCCGAGCGCCAGTCCGTCAATCATCTGTGCTGGTGTCGCCCACCCCGCACTCACGGCACCGTGAAAAACGTAGGGCAACACCGCGTACGCCCCGCCGAAGGTGAGGAATGCCGCGCCCGAGAAAAACAGCGCCATCGAAAAGATTTGGTTAGACGTCCCCACCGTGGCCCACAATGCAGCGATCGGAAAAAACCAGGCGGCCAGAGAAACAGCCGCCGTGCGGACGAGCCGCCACCGTGTCACGCGTGCGTGCGGTGGCGTGGGTGTGTCATCACCGATGACGGCGGAACCCGACTCCGTGACGGACGACTGGTGTCCGCCAACTCCGTCGAAAACAGCCGGCGCGCGCCGCGACCCAATCAGTCCGATCACTGCCGCGACGACGATGATGAGGGGAAACAGCGCTCCGGACCACAGCATTACTCCCGTCGATGCCGCGGCGATCGACCACAGAATCGGATGCCGGAGCGAGCGGGACCCGATTCGATAGACCGCTTGTGCGATAATCGCGACGACAACGGGTTTGATTCCCTCGAAAATCCCTGCCACGAGTGGTGTCGAACCCCACGCAACGTAAAGCCCGGAGAGGGCGATGAGCAGGACGAGCGAGGGCAGGATGAACAGTGTTCCCGCGATTACACCGCCGCGCACTCCGTGCATGAGCCATCCGAGGTACGTGACGAGTTGCTGCGCCTCGGGTCCGGGCAACACCATGCAGTAGTTGAGGGCGTGCAGGAACCGCTTCTCCGAAATCCACCGGCGCTTGACGACAACCTCATCGTGCAACATCGATATCTGTCCAGCTGGACCACCGAAACTGGTCAGTCCGAGTTTCCACCAGTACGACACGGCGTCGCGGAGCGGGATTGTCGGGGTGGTCACGCGCTCAGTCTGGCAGACTCACCACGCCCCGAAAAGTCGCTAGACCGCGATGGACAACGTCACCTCGACGATGTCGCCGACCAGAAGCTTTTCGGGAAGGCGAAGCGCGTTCTTGATGGGGACGAGGTAGCCGCCGTCCTTGGGAAACAGCGACGTTGTCACCGTTGTCGAGCCAATCGTCACGGTGCAGGGGATGACGCCCCAACCGTACGTGACCATCGATGCGACTTCGCCGATTCGCGCGGCGTCGTCATCGGGAACACGGACGAAATAGTACGGCGCCGGTCCACGCCACTCGAAGACCGTGCCCTCGAAGGTAAGGCGCATGCCTTAGCGGCGCTTCTGAATCTTTTCGGCCTCGGCGCGGATTTGGTCCTCCGTGAGAGGACGGTCCCCGAGCGTGGAATAAGCATCGAGGTAAGCGAACACGACACCGATGCCCATTCCGAACATCACCCACATCGGCCAGAAGTAGCCGTTCGGTGTTGTAAACCACCAGACGCCCGAGAGAAAGGCGTTGAGGACAATGGTGACGGTCAAGAACTGCCACGCATCGCGTTTTTTCTTGAGGCTCTTCTTCGCGATTTCGAGAAGGGCGGGATCGAGGTTTTCCTTTGGAGTAGCCATGCGAACAGTCTAAATCCGAATGGGGCAATCTACGATGGAAACGAAAGTAGGCGACATGACCCGCATCGATGTTCGGCTTGACCTCCCCCACCCCATCGACCACGTGTGGGACCGGCTGACCGACTGGGGATCGCACTCGGCGTGGATTCCCAACACCGTCGTCACCGTGACGACGGCGACGGCGGGGATCGGAACCGAATTCGTTGGAATCACGCGCATCGGACCATTGCGCCTCGACGACCCGATGACGGTCAGCGAGTTTGAGCCTCCGGTCAACGGAAGTGCATCCTGTGTGGTCACCAAGACCGGTCAGGTGCTGGGGGGACCCGCGGGCTTCACCCTCACCGGGCTCGGCGACTCCAGCACACGCCTCGACTGGTTCGAGGACGTGCACCTCAGGCCCGCCGGGCTGTTCTGGTGGACGGCGCCTTTTGTTCTCGTAGTCGGAACAATCGCCTTCCGGTCAGTTCTTAAGTCCTTCGCCCGCACTCTTTAGCGACGTGTGCCCCTGCCAATTGTCAGGGACACACGGAGTGAAACGGGTTATTTGACGGATTCGCCGAATGCGTTGGCGCCCGGCTGGCTGTCTTTGAGGAATTGGACGAGCAACATGATCCATCCCACGATCGGAATCAGAATGAAGAGGTAGTAGGTTCCCTTGCGTCCCACATCGTGCAGGCGTCGCCAAATGACATGTGAACTCGTTTCGTTGTGTGTGGTGAATCGTGTGGAATGTGACCAGCCAAATGGTGGAGATGGGGGGAATTGAACCCCCGTCCAATACGAACAGTCGGAGTCTTCTACGGGCGTATCTTCAGAAGACGTTCTGCTCGGCCCCGACCTTTAGCTGAAGAACCTAAGTCGACGGGCCCAGTATCAGTAAATGTCCTTCGAACCCCTGACACACAGATTCGAAGCAAGCCTTCTAAATGACGCCAGGATCCAAGCCGAAGGCGGAACTTGGTCTGACGGACTTCGATGGCGGCTTATTAGGCGGCGAGAGCGAAGTCGGTGCGCTTAGCTTTGGCACCTATTGGTTTGCAAGGGGCGTTTACGAGATAACCCTGCATCCTCGACCCGCTTCTCTCCGGCTTAGACGCACTGTCGAAACCGATCATCCCCAAGATGGGGGCGGGTCACATTCCACACTGTTGAGTTTTCAAAACCCTTTCGGGTCTGTCTCCACTATAGAACTCAGCTCGGACAACCTTTATTCCCCGCGCAAGCGCTTGGACTTCATCGCGCGTTCGGCTTCGCGTTTGTCTTCCTTTTCGCGCAGAGTTTGACGTTTGTCGTAGTCCTTTTTCCCCTTGGCGATCGCCAGTTCGACCTTGGCGCGACCGTCCTTGAAATAGATCTTGAGCGGAACGAGCGTGTAGCCGCCGTCTTTCACTCGGTGGGAAATCTTGATGATCTCGGCGCGGTGCAACAGCAGTTTGCGCTTGCGCCGGGTCGCGTGGTTGGTCCACGTGCCCTGCGTGTATTCGGGAATGTGGACGGATTCCATCCACATTTCGCCGTCGACAATCTGCGCCCAGCCGTCGACGAGCGACGCTTTGCCCAACCGGAGTGCCTTGACTTCGGTACCAGTGAGCGCGAGACCACACTCGTATGTGTCCTCGATGTGATAATCGTGACGGGCTTTCCGGTTCGTCGAAACGACCTTTTCGCCTTCTTCGCGTGGCATGTCGCACCCCCTCTCCCTTTTCCCGGCGGACCCCAGCCCTCCAGTTTACAACGGGGTCAGACGCGAAGGTAACGGGAAATCGCGATGTAGGCGCTTGTCGCCGCAAGCACGGCGCCCGCGGCCAGCAGGCCCGGGAACACGAACCAGACATCAGCGAGTTGGATAAACGAGGTTGCGGGCAGTGCGCTGGACAAATACCCGTCGACGAAGAAAACCATAATCCCCGCGATCGCTCCACAGGCGAGCACGGACCCGATGGTCGCCGCGACGACCCCCTCGAGGATGAATGGGGTTTGGATGTACCAGTTCGAGGCGCCGACGAGTCGCATGATGGCCAGTTCGCGGCGGCGCGAGAAAGCCGACAATCGAATGGTCGTGGCGATGAGCAGGGCGGCGGCGATGAGCATCAACACCGCCACGCCGATCGCCGTCAGACTCGCGGCGTTGAGCATCGAGAAAATCCCGTCCAGATACGAACGCTGGTCGATGACGGACTCGACTCCGCTCATCCCCCCGACGGCTTCGAAGACGAGAGCCGATTGGGTCGGGTCTTTGAGGTTCACCCAGAACGTTTGGGGCAGAAGGTCGGGGGTGACGAGGTCAACGACGGGACTGCCCGCGAATTGTTCGGTGAAGTTCGCATACGCTTCGTCGTGGTTTTCGAAGTACCACTTGTCAATGTAGGGCGCGAGCGTGGCCGAGGAGAGTTGGGCCTCCACGGCCGCGATTTGTTCGGCGCCAACCTCTTGTTGGTCACACGCGCCCAGAGTCGAATATTGCGTGCAGAGATAGACCGCGACCTGGGCTTTGTCGTACCAGTACGACTTCATGTTGGCGATTTGGGCCTGCAACAGTGCCGCCGAACCGACAAAGGTCAGCGACACGAGTGTGACGAGGATGACCGACACGACCATCGAGACGTTTCGCCGCACACCGTTCCACGCCTCGAGCAGGACAAAGTTCAATTTCACAGCGGTTCGTCCCCGATGCGGTCCAAATAACTGAGATCAATCGCTTCACTCGTCGGCGACATCGGGTCGAACGCCGGGATGGGGTCAAAGTCGAGGGGCTCGATTGCGATCGGTTGCGAGTCAGCGCGCGTGGGGTACGAGTCATCGACGGTGACAATCGGGTTGGCGCGAGTTTGGTACTGACCGCCCGCCTCGTCACGGATGATGCGTCCCTCGCTCAATTCGACGACGCGCCGCTTCATGTCGTTCACAATGGCGGTGTCGTGGGTTGCCATGAGGACCGTCGTGCCCGCGGCGTTAATGTTGCGAAGCACATCCATGATTCCCGCCGACGTGGCAGGGTCGAGGTTTCCGGTCGGTTCATCCGCGAGCAGGATGGCGGGCTTGTTGACAACCGCCCGCGCGATCGCAACGCGCTGCTGCTCACCGCCCGACAGTTCGTGGGGTAATCGGTTTTCTTTGTTGCCCAACCCCACAAGCCCGAGGACTTCGGGAACCGCGTCGTGAATGTACGCCTCGCTCTGACCGAGGACGCGCAGCGCAAACGCCACGTTGTCGAAGACGGTCTTGGTCGGCAACAAGCGGAAGTCTTGGAAAACCACACCGAGGTTTCGGCGATACGCGGGAACCTTTCGATTCGACAAGCGCCCGAGATCTTGTCCGAGAACGTGAATCAGCCCGGCCGAGGCACGCTCTTCGCGCAGGATCAACCGCAGAAAAGAAGACTTGCCGCTCCCCGACGCCCCGACCAGAAAGACGAACTCGCCGGGCTTGACTTCCAGCGTCGCTTCATGGAGTGCCGGTCGGTTTCCCGAACGGTACACCTTCGACACGGTTTCAAAACGAATCATCGTGATAACCCTAGGCGCGAGGCGGGCGCCCACTCGGAGCGACACTCATACTGCTAATCCGTCTTTTGTTTGCGGTGCCGGATCCCTGCCGCGATGAAGCCATCCAGATCGCCATCGAAGACCGCCTGCGGGCTGTTGACCTCGTGGTTCGTGCGAAGGTCTTTCACCATTTGGTACGGTGCGAGCACGTACGAGCGCATCTGGTCGCCCCACGACGCCGTGATGACACCCGCCAGTTCCTTCTTCTTTTTCGCTTCGTCCTCTTTCTGTACCAACAGCAGGCGGCTCTGCAACACCCGCATCGCGGCGGCGCGATTTTGAATCTGGCTCTTTTCGTTTTGGCAGGACACCACGGTTCCGGTCGGAAGATGCGTGATGCGAACCGCCGAGTCGGTCGTGTTGACCGACTGTCCGCCCGGGCCGGACGACCGGAAGACGTCCACCCTGATATCCGAGTCGGGGATGTCGATGACTTCGACGGCGGCTAGGAGAGGCACGACTTCGACAGCGGCAAAGGACGTTTGGCGTTTGCCCGCGGAATTGAACGGGCTCATCCGGACGAGTCGGTGCGTTCCCGCTTCGACGGACAGCGTTCCGAACGCAAACGGTGCATCCACTTCGAACGTCGCGCTCTTGATTCCCGCCTCTTCGGCATACGACGTGTCGAGCACGTGCACCGCGAACTTATGCTGCTCGGCCCAGCGCAGATACATGCGCAACAGCATTTCGGCGAAATCCGCCGCGTCCACACCGCCGGCACCAGACCGAATCGTAACGATGGCCGGTAGCGCGTCGTATTCGCCGTCGAGGAGGGTTTGCACCTCCATCTCACCGATGACCTTTTCGAGCCCGGCGATCTCGGTCAACACCTCGGTGGCCGACTCGTCGTCGCCCGCCTCTTTGGCCATGTCGAGCAGAACGTCGAGGTCGTCGAGTCGCCGTTGGATTACGTTCACCCGGTCGCGCTGGGTCTGCGCGTGGGACAGGGCACTCGTCACGGCTTGTGCGGACGCCTGATCGTCCCAGAGGTCGGCGGCGCCGGCCTTTTCCGACAACTCGCCGATCCGGACGGCCAGCGCCGGCATGTCGATCACGCTGACGATGTCGGCGAACGACGAACGGAGAGCCGCGATGCGGTCAGAGACATCCAACGAAATCATGAGATACCCAGACTACCGCTCGCCCATTCACCCTCCGAAGACGATGCGCGCAGACGCGGACGCCTCGATTGGAAACGACACCGGAAAAAACTGCGAGCCGAGCGGAGGTGTCCAGTTCGTCCGAACCGAAACCTGAGCCGTCACACCGTCGGGTGTGATCGCCGACAGCAGCCTTACGCCGTCGGTGGTGTCGCGGACGAATGAGTTGACCGCACGCCGAACCCCGCGGTTTGTCAGGCGAATGACGAGGTTGTGGCCGTCGAACTGAGCGCGGCGAGGGTCGAACGATTCCGCACCGTCGAGCGCGGCCATGTCGGCCGTCGATTGCAGGTTGGTTCGCGCGAGCGCGAGGTCGGTCGAGTCGATTATTGCGACGGCGGTGACCCCGCACAGAGCGAGGAGTCCCGCCACCAGGGGGAGCATCGAGCCGCGCTCGCCCCCGAAGGACGATGTCATCGATTCACCGATGTGGTCGACACCCGGGCGGTCGCGCTTCGCGAAACCGTGACGCTCGGCGCGATGTCGATACCCGGCAGAGCGGGAAGGAAACGCAACGGCACGTCGATGGAAACCGCGAGGGTGACGAGTGACCCGCGCTGCCGGCAGGAACGCGCCGCACAATCCAGTTCGATTCGCCAGTCGGCGTCGGATAGTCCGTGGTCAGCGATGGCAAGGTCGGTGATGTTGGCGATTGCAGTGTGGCCCGATTGAACACTGTCCGCGAGGGTGAAGGCGCGAACGCCCTGACGCGCGGACACCGTTGCGGCGAAGGTCGCCGAGGCAATTTCACTCGTCGTCACCGTCAGCGCGACCACGGGGACCAGCAGTCCGATGGCGGCCACGAGAAACTCGAGGCTCGCGCTTCCGCGATCGTCGGAAAAATCCATGGTCCCAGTGTTTCGCGGGTGCCCATCCAACCTCCTGCTCTGTCCACAGGGCAATCGTTTGGTGACCGCACCGTAAATCGTTATCGACAAAAAATTGCCAGTATCGTAAGAGGCACGCACACGACGAGATAGGGGATTCGTGAGTGAAATAATCGGGTTTCGATCCCAGGTTTTTCGGCCCCTCCCCGAAGTGCTTCGGGCGGATGCGATCGTCGATCGACTGTCCACCGCCATCTCGCTGGGACTCATCCGGCAGGGCGAACAACTACCCGTCGAAAACCAGTTGACGGCAATGTTTGGCGTGGCAACCGCGACCGTTCGTGACGCACTCCAAACACTTCGCGAGCGCGGAATCATTGAAACCCGGCGCGGGCGAAGCGGTGGGACCTTTATCATTGGGACCCCGAGTACTGATCCCCGCGTTCTTCGCGAACGGCTCACCGCGTTGTCAATGGCCGAACTACGCGACATGGAAGACGAACAGTTGGCCACTGGTCTTGCCGCTGTCCGGCTCGTCATCGAACGCGCCTTTCCCCACGACATCGATCGCCTCGAACGCATTGCTCGGACGATGGCTGATGCCACCACAGCCGACGCGTGCATGCGCGCCGACAGTCGGTTCCACATCGAACTGGCGGCCCTCGCCCAGTCAGAACGCCTGGCCTCTACGCAGATGAGGCTGTTGACCGAGTCGAGCGAAATCCTGTGGTCGATTCTGGAGGTCGCCGAGGATCGGGACTGGACGATGGCGGACCATCTCGAGATTGTGACGGCGGTTCGGGCGGGCGACATCACGGCTGCTGAAAATGCCGTTCGGCTTCACACCTCGCGCGACTTTTATCGTCTCGTCGCGGCTCGACTCGACTCGCTCTATCCAATCGAGGTACCGGAGTGAGAGAGGTTTCGGCGGAACTCGGGCGCGCCCGCGACGCAATCGGGCAGTGGTTCACCGAACTATTTGCCGACCTGAGCAGAATGTCGTCCGAGTCTCAACGCGAAATTCGCGGCGCACTCGGCACACGAACTGACCTGACCGAGAAACACCTCCGGGCAATTCAACCCGCTGCGACCGCGTTCCTCGACCGCCATCCGGTTCCCTTGGCGGCTGGGCTGGTCCTCGGTCCGGGAATTATCGATGACACGACCGGCGCGATCGAATGGTGGCGCCGAGGGCCTCGCGGTGGAACCCAGCGCATTGTCTTCACCCTGAACCCCGATGCAGCGGGTTTTTACGACTACCTCACCTACGACTGGTTCACCGAGGTGATCAACACCGGTGCGCCCGCAATTCAGGGGCCGTATCTGGATTACGCAGGGTTGGACCAATACATCCTGACCAGCATGGTTCCGTTTTACCTGGACGGAGCTCTCGTCGGCACGGCCGGGTGTGACACCGAAGTCCGCGCACTCGAACCCGTCGTCATGCCCCACCTGCGCCAAATACCGATGGATGTGGCGCTGGTGTCCAAGTTCGACCGAATCGTCGTGGGAAACTCGGGTCGATTCTTGGTCGGCAATCGCGTCGGTGACCTGCCACGAGACGCACTTCGCGTCCCGCTAACCGGAGTCGACCTCGGGCTCCAACTCGTCGCTCGTCCTCACCTTCGCTCGAAGGCTCCGTACTCGGACGCCATCGAGGTCGCGAAGAAGATGCGCGCGAGCAAGTAACACCCCGCTCTACGGTGAGGCCCCGCTTCGGCGGGGCCTCCTTCGTTGTACCACGTTTCGCGAAACGCCCGACCCTGGATTTCGATAGTGGCGACGGGAAGCCACGATCCCATCACGGGAACGTCCAGATGTGCGGAGATGACAACGACGTCGCTGTCGCCGACACGTGTCGAGTGCACGGAAACGCCCTGCACCAGGCCGCCTGCGACACCACGACCAATCAGGTCTTCAGTTCGGGCAACACCGTCGGCATCGGTGGTGTCGGCGAGTGCCGCGTGGGCCGCGCCAGCAATAGCCGAATCAATCGCAATTGACCGGATGTGGGCGACGAACGAGATCTGCAGCACCGCCAACGTCACGGCAACGAGCAGGACGCTGACGAGGACGAATTCCACCGGAGCGCTTCCGCGGTCGCGGCGGTCCATCAGAGGGTCAGCACGCGGTCAATCGCGTTGTTGAAGACGTCTCCGAGCGCGGGACCCGCCATCGCCCACACTACGACCACAAGCCCAGCGGTCATGAGCGTGATGAGGACCCAGCCTGGAACGTCGCCGCGGTCGGGAGTGTCACTTCTCGAGTTGTTCATTCCCCCAGCGTGTCGAAATTCAGTGACCGTCGCCCGCGTTATCCACAGAGGCCATCAGGACGAACGGCGCCGCGTGTCTCCGATTCGAATCGCGTAGAAGACCGAGCCGGCGATGACCGCCACCGAGGCGACGCGGAAGACGATGTTGAGTGCAGAGATCGCCTCGGACATCGGGTTGTTCTCGAATTGTGTCTCCGGTGCCATTGGGTCATACGCGATGACCAAGAGCGTCACCGTCACAGCACTCAACACGATCGCCGCGAGCAGTGATCCCCAGGTGAGGACCGGGAGACGCACCCGCCCGAGCGCCCACGCCGCCACGGTCAGCAACGCGACAATGACAACCGCTGCACCACCCTGTAAGGCGTCGATCCAACCGTTCAGGCTGAACAGGATAGCAACGATCTGGATAATCAAGGCAATGGTGAGGCGAAACTTCATGGGGTCCCTTCCGACACCACCAGTATCGCGCGAACTGACCTCCCGTCACAATGAAATCGACGTGAGCGCGGTCACTCCGGGGAAGATTGCCATGATGACCGTGACCGGGAGGATGAGAAAAACCAACGGGAACATCATGAGCGTCTCTCGCGCACTGGCGGATTCCAACAGCTTCTGCCCCGCGGCGTGTTGTTCGTCGGCGGCGAGCGATCGGATGATGTCGATGAGGGGTGTTCCGTGTCGCCTCGCGATCTCCAGATGTTCAACGAGTCTCGACCAACCCGCGTGGCCGACTCGGACCTCGCTCGCGTGAAGCGCGTCCGAGACCGAAACACCCAACCCGATTTCCGCGGTGATTCGGCGACACTCGTCGGGCAGGATTCCCCGGCCACTGGCCGCAATCCGCTCGAGTGCGTGCGGAATCGTCAAACCGGTCGACACACACAACCCGAGAAGGTCGAGAACGGCCGGGATCTCGTCGGACACCGCGGACCGGGTTCGACCTCGCCGAGGGCCTCGCGATATCAGTGCACGGGGAACCCGCGCGACGAGCGCGAGAACTCGAACCGCGGGATTGTCGTGCGCCGCACTCGACTGAGGCAGTCCGACATCGCGAATGTGTGGAGCGAGTCGCGTTCCCAACCGCGAGACGAGGGGACCCGACACGAGAACGAACAGTCCGAGTCCCAACAGCGCCCCGAGCGCGATGTCAACCATCGATGCCACCCGTCAACCACCGCCGGGGTTCTCGCAGAGACCCGAGCGCCGTCATGACGAAATACGCAACGACGGTGGCGCCCGCTGAGGCGACGATGAGCACGCTGCCCGACGAGGACGCATACGCGTCCCGATTTTCGGGGCGGCTGGCGAGCAGTGCGAGAACTACCCAGGGGGCAATCACTCCGAGCGTCGCGGCGTGACGGACCCAGGATTGTCGGGTTCGCGCCTCGTCTCGAATCCCCTGTTCTTTCCGAACAGAACGGGCGAGTTCGAACAACACGGCGGGCAGTTCGGTGCCGCCGAACTCACGGGCTACCGCGAGTGATTCGACGACGCGATCGGCAGTGGGGTCAGCGAGCACGTGTTGGAGCCGACGAAGGGCCGACTCCGCGTCGGAGCCCCGCCGGAGGTCCGACTCCAGACCGTCCCACGCCGGACGCCACTCACTCGGCACCATGGTGGCGGCCGCCGAGACGGACTCGAGCAGGGTTGAACCTGACCGAAGCGACACGCGAATCGAATCAATCACGTCAGGCCACAGCGCACGGGCACGGCGTCGACGAGAATCCCGAACCGACGACAACGCGATGAGGGGAACGCCGAGTCCGAGCGCGACACCCAGCGGGGTGACCGCGGGAATCGGGATGATCGCGGTCACAACCGTTGCGACGATGACGGACACCGTGCCCAGGACAATACCGACGATCGTGAGTGGGACGCCTGCCAGCCCCGCCTCGTCGCACCACTGCCGGAGTCGCGGCAATCGGTGAACTGTGCGCGGCACCAACAGCAGAAACAGGCCAACGCCCAGCCCGATTCCGCAGAGGACTAGGTCAAGGCCCACAGCGATTCCATTTCGATGTCCGCCGCCGGTGAAATGCTCGCGGGGCGAGAGATTTCGACGACCCGGCGGAGTCCGTCCGAGTTCATCTGGCAGTGCACCACGAGGTCGATTGTTGCCACAATCGTCGAGGCCACGAATACTTCGGACACACCCCCGGCGAGTTGACAAAGTGTCACCAGTTTGCGCACCGCATCAGCGGCGGAATTCGCGTGAATCGTGCACAGTCCGGGAATGCCCGAATTCAACGCAACGAGAAGGTCAAGAGCCTCGTCGCCGCGAACCTCGCCCACGACGAGTCGTGTCGGCCTCATGCGAAGCGCTTCCTTGACTAAACGCCGCAGCGTCACTTCACCGACCCCGTCGAGGCTCGCACCCCGGCACTGCATCCCGACGACGTCGATGTGGGTGGAGGCAATCTCGAACGTTTCCTCGACCGTCACGATGCGTTCGGCGGATTCCAGTTCGTCGAGAAGCGCACACACCATCGTCGTCTTCCCCGCCTGCGTTGCACCCGAAACGAGAACGGTGTGACCACGCCGGACGGCGTTCGACAGAAGCTCGCCGGCGTCGGGAGTCACCGTTGAGCGCGCGACAAGATCGTCCAGGGTTCGGACCGACCGCGAAAACTTGCGAATGTTGATGCTCCAGTGTTCCCGCGTGATGGGCGGGATGACGACGTGAAGCCGCGAACCGTCCGGGAGCGACGCGTCGACGAACGGTTGCGAGATGTCTATTCGGCGTCCGCTGTGACGGAGCATGCGTTCGACCAGTGTGCGCAGTTCGTCCACGGTGAGGTCGGTCGCAATTCGTTCGTGCCGACCCGACCGTGCCACGAAGACGGCGGTGGGTTCGTTGATCCAGATTTCCTCGATGGACGGGTCGTCGAGCAGCGGTTGCAGCGGACCAAAACCGCTGATGCGTTGACTCACCTCGGACTCCGAGACCTCGTGGGCGACCGGGTCCCGGAGCGACCTTTCGTTTTCCCGGCGGACCTCGGAGGCGATCGCACCGTCGACGCCGTCTCCCGTCAAAACCGCGCGACGAACGCGACTCACCACAGATGAGGAGCTGGGTGGGGATTGACTTGAGAAGATCCGCTTCTGAGCGCATCGTTCACATCCTTTCGGGACCGGGCGAACGCAGACGTTTTAACTC
>CAMDKN010000013.1 GCA_945901035.1 Gulosibacter massiliensis
CCAAAACGCCATAGCCAGGAGGGCGGGAATGAATCGTTGGGCACTGCGCATCACGCCAGCGTAGCGTTACACTCGGCGAGTTTGTCAATTTGTTCGTACAATATGACACCACGGCAGTTTTGTTTAACGAGAGGAGTCCCTGTGAACACCAACGTGATGGGAACCCTGTTCGCCGATCTCGATCGCAACGGCCCGATTCCGTTGTATTACCAGGTCGAACAACGCTTGGAAAAGGCGATTCTCGACGGAGCTCTCCCACCCGGTGCACGCCTCGAAAACGAGGTCGCACTCGGTGAACGGCTCAATCTCAGTCGCCCGACCATTCGCCGCGCGATTCAAGACCTCGTCGACAAAGGGCTTCTCGTCCGTCGACGCGGAATCGGCACCCAGGTTGTTCACGGACGCGTGACCCGCGGTCTTGAACTCACCTCGCTGTTCGACGATCTGGCCAAGGGGGAAAAGGTACCGACGACAGTCCTGTTGTCGTACTCGGTCGACAAGGCGAGCGACACGGTCGCCGACCGACTCGGTGTCGCACTCGGATCGCCGGTCCTTCACATCAAGCGCCTCCGAGTCGCGGACGGTGTTCCCGTCGCGGTGCTCGAAAACTGGCTTCCCGAACAGTTCCTCGACATCACCGAAGACGACCTTCGCGAGTTGGGGCTCTACGAAATCCTGCGCGGACGGGGTGTGACGATTCGGGTGGCGAAACAGAAAATCGGCGCTCGGACGTCGAACACCGCCGAAGCCGGACTCCTCGACACCGACCGCGGAACCGCTCTTCTCACGATGGAACGAGCCGCGTTCGACAACGCCGGCGTCGGCATCGAATACGGTTCGCACTATTACCGGCCCGACCTGTATTCGTTCGAAGTCACCCTGGTCGAGAAGTAACGGACAAAACAGAAAGCGGCGCGAGTTTCCCCGCGCCGCTGCACTGTGTCCTGACCCTAGTCCTGACGGATGACGCTGATTTCGTGGGTCAGCGTGTCGAGCTCGGCTCCACCCGCCATCGCCTGAATCAGCTCGTCGAGCTGGACCTTTTCCCGCACGAACGACGCGGTCATGCGACCACGGTTGAGCAGATAGAAGTGGTCGCCGACGAGGAACGCGTGGTGCGGGTTGTGGGTGATGAAAATCACCGCAACACCGCGTTCCCGCGCTGCGAGGATGTACTTGAGCACGATTCCCGACTGACGAACACCGAGCGCACTCGTCGGTTCGTCGAGGATCAGAACGTTGGCTCCGAAGTACACCGCTCGGGCAATCGCAACAGCCTGACGCTCACCACCCGACAGGGTGCCGATGGGCTGGTTCGTGTCGCGGAGATCGATTCCCATGTTCATGAGCTCGGTCTTCGCGGTTGCCTTTGCGAACTTCGTGTCGAGGATACCGAGAGGCTTCCACCACTTCTTCGGTTCGTTTCCGAGGAAGAAGTTTCGCCAGACCGACATCAACGGAACCGTGGCGAGGTCTTGGAACACCGTCGCGATTCCCTTTGCCATAGCGTCACGCGGCGAGTTGAACTCGGTTTTTTGCCCCGCGAGGAGGAACTCGCCGTCGCTCTGCTTGTGAACGCCCGACAGGATTTTGATGAGGGTTGACTTTCCCGCACCGTTGTCCCCGAGGACACAGGTGACCTGGCCGGGATATACCGCGAGCGATACGTCGGTCAGCGCGACGACGTTTCCGAATGACTTGCCGACATCCTTCATTTCGAGGATTGGTTCGGCTGATTTTTTCGCGATCATTTGCGTGCTCCCTTCGCCTGCTTGGACAGCCAGGTGTTGACCAAAACTGCGAGGAAGAGGATGACCCCGAGGAAGGTCGATACCCAGTCCTGATCCCACAGCGCGTAGGGGATTCCGATAGCGGCGAATCCCATGATGATCGCACCGATTGACGCTCCGATTGCGGAGCCGGCACCACCGTTGAGGAGAGTCCCACCGACCGCCGCGGCGATGATGTAGTAGAACTCTTGTCCGATTCCCTGACCCGCCTGCATACCGCGCAGTTCGAGAAGAGTCATCGCGCCGACCAGTGCGGCCGCGACCGAGGTCAGAACGAAGAGAATGATCTTGGTCCGAGCAACCGGGACACCCGCGTTGCGGGCCGCGTTGGGGTCACCACCCGATGCGAAAATCCAGTTTCCGAAAGTGGTTCGCGTCAACAACCAGGTCGCAAAAATGGTGAAACCGATCCACCACAGTACCGACACCTGGAACGACGCACCACCGAACTCGATCTTGGTGGCAAACCAATTACGAGCGGTCTCGAAGCCCTCGCCCGTGTCGACGCCGTCGACGCGAACAGTTCCGGTGAGAAGCTTGGTGACGGCGAGGTTGATTCCCTTGAGAACAAAGAAGGTGGCGAGCGTCACGATAAATGACGGCAGGCCGGTCTTGATAACCAGATAACCGTTGGCGAGACCGACGAATGCGGCAAAGACCAAGGTTGTCAGGAGTGCGGGCCACACACCCATACCTGCTTCACTGATGAGGTTTCCCATCAGGAGCCCGGCGCTACCCACCATGACACCGGACGAGAGATCGAACTCTCCGGCGATCATGAGAAGTGCGACGAAAATGGAGACGATCCCGATGGGGGCGGCGAACTTGGTCCAACCCGCCGCACCTTGGAGTTGTGCGAACTGTCCCGTCGTGTCGACGATGGCGAAGACGGTAAAAATAACAAGCGCTCCGATGAGGGCTCCCAGTTCGGGGCGGCGAAGTGCTTTGGTGAATAGTGAGACGCGTTGAATGCGTTCATCTGTTTTTACAGCGGTCATCGTTGACACACCTTTCTCTTGAGATAAGTCTAAGAATAAAGGAGAGCGGCTGGCACCGGTTTCCCTGCGCCAGCCGCCCCCTCTGTGGTGCTTGAGACTAGCGCGTACCTGCTTCGACCAGTTCCATGACCTTGTCTACGTTGTCCGCGGTAACGAAACCAGGGCCGGTGTAGATGGGGAGTCCACCACCGAGCTCGTGAGCGTTGGTGATGTTGAGGAACAAGAGGACAACCGACATGTAGCCCTGAGCGTACTGCTGCTGGTCTACGGCGAAGGCCATCTTTCCGTCCTTGATTGCGGTGAGTGCGTCAGCCGACATGTCGACGGTACCGATGATCGCGTTGCGACCAGTGGCTTCCGAAGCGACGAGTGCTGCACCGGTTGCGATGTCTGCGTTGAGCGCGAAGATGCCATCGATGGCCGTGTCGGCCTCGAGTGCAGCCTGGATCTTGGCAGCCGAACCAGCGAGGTCTGCGAGTCCACCGTCGATGTTGAAGTCAATAACTTCACCTTCGAAGGTCTCACGCGCGCCAGCACAACGGTCGGTCAGACCCGAGTTCGCTGCTTCCTGAATGGGGCAGAGAATCTTGGTTGCACCGAGGTCGTTGAAGCGAAGTCCAGCTTCGCGTCCAGCAACGATTTCGTCCTGACCAACGTGCGTGAACGCACCGAGGTCGCGGAACACGGACGAACCGGAGTTCATCGTGACCGTGGGGATGCCAGCTGCAGCAGCGGCGAGCATTGCGTCCGAGATGGCGTCAGCATCGGGAGCCGATGCTGCGATACCCGAACAGCCACCGGCGGTACCGGCTTCAATGGTCGAAGCCTGCTTTGCCGAGTCGTTGGTCGATCCCTGGTAGTCAAGAGTGACACCGAGGTCTGCAGCAGCAGCTTCGGCACCAGCCTGTGCGACCGACCAGAACGTTCCACCGTCACCGTGCGTGTAGACACAGATCTTGATGTCAGCGTTTCCGCCTGCAGCACCGGTGTCGCCACCGGCCGTTGCACAGCCCGCGAGTGCGAGCGATGATACCGCGGCGATTACCGCGAATTTCTTCCAGGACATAGAAGCCTCTCTTCCTTGAGTTTGTAACTTGTCCTTCTCACACCTAGGGCGGTGCGAGACGATACAACTATGTCATATCAAAGTCGCGTTGTAGAGTGCAGGCACGTCACCGTTACCGAATCGGTATAGAGCCGAACGCTGGTTCGACACAACCCCTCCCGGAAGGACACCCCATCACCGTGAACGCCAAAATCGCCGGAGCGCCCATCTCGTGGGGCGTGTGTGAGGTCCCCGGTTGGGGACACCAGATGAGCCAGTCCCGCGTCCTCAGCGAGATGACCGAACTCGGCTTCAGTGCTTGCGAATTCGGGCCGTTGGGATTCCTTCCCGTCGATGCCGCCGGACGCGTCGCGACGCTGCGCGAACACGGCCTGTCCGCGGTCGGCGGCTTTGTTCCCGTCCTTCTTCACGATGAGTCGCACGACCCCACACCCGAGATCCGTGCGGAACTCGAGGTGTTCCGCGCCGCGGGCGCCGAGGTGATGGTCCTCGCTGCGAGCAGCGGCAGTGACGGTTACGACACACGTCCCGTCCTCACCGATGCGCAGTGGAGCACGCTCTTCCGGCACCTCACCGAACTCGAAGCCCTCGCCGCCGAGTATGACGTCCTTGCCGTCATCCACCCCCACGTCGGGACGATGGTCGAAACGAAGGATGACATTGAGCGTGTGTTGGCGGGCTCGTCAATCGGGTTCTGCCTCGACACCGGACACATGTTCATCGGCGGAACCGACCCGGTCGAGTTCGCTCGCGACCACGCAACCCGGGTGAAACACGTCCACGCGAAGGACGTCAACCTCGACATCGCGCGCCGAGTGAAGGCGGGCGAAATGACCTACTACGACGGCGTGATCGCGGGAATGTACGTGCCGCTCGGTCAGGGCGATGTCGACGTCGCCTCGATCGTCCGATCGCTCGAAGCATCGGGTTTCACGGGTTGGTATGTCCTCGAGCAGGACAATGTCGTGACAGCGGAACCAGCCCCGAGCGCCGGACCCGCCGTCGACGCACGGATCAGCGTCGACTACCTGCGGTCGCTACTCGGCGAATAAATCGCTTACAGCTTGCCGTCGACCGAGACGGACACACCCGTACGTGCCGATTCCGTCGCCGCGTCCGCGAGGATGAGCGCCGCCCGCCCGTCGTCAAAGGTGGGGTTGTAGTTCTTGCCGTCGCGGATTCCGTCGAGGAACAGAGCGAGTTCGCGTCGGTACGACACCGCGTATCGAACGAGGAAAGCGTCGATGAACGGCTCAGCCTGCCCGGTCCCCGCCGCGTCGTACTTCTGCACGGTCGTGGGCGACACGTTGTGGGCGTGGAACATCGCCTTGTCGCCGAACGCCTCGAGACGCTGGTCGTAGCCGTATGCCGAGTGACGTGAGTTGACGATGACAATGATCTCGCCACCCCGACCGCGCATCGTGACGGACACCGAGTCGTAGTCGTTCTCGGCTTTGATGTCGTCGCTGAAGACATTGGTTCCGGCGGCGTACACATCGACGATGTCGGGAACGAAGTAGCGGGCCATGTCGAAGTCGTGGATGGTCATGTCGCGGAAGATTCCACCGGACACCGCGATGTAGGCGCGAGGGGCGGGGCCGGGGTCGCGCGAGAGGATCACGAGTTGTTCGAGTTTGCCGGCTTCACCCGCGGCGACGCGGCGCTGGATCGATTCGAACTGCGGGTCAAAGCGTCGGTTGAAACCGATGGCGATGTGGACGTTCGCGGCGTTCGCCTTGTCGCGCAACTTTTCGACCTTCTCGATGTCGAGGTCAATCGGCTTTTCACACAGCACGTGAATTCCCGCATCAATCGCGCGGTCGATCATGTCGAGGTGAGTGGGGGTCGGAGACGCCACCACAATCACATCGACCTCACCGGACTTAAAGACATCCTCGGGGTCGGCCGTGACCTTGCCGCCAAACTCCGCGGCGAGTTTCTCGGCGCCCTCGATGAAAGGATCGCAAATCCAGACCAGGTTAGCGCCCTTCGTGTCGGCGATACTGCCGGCGTGAACCTGACCGATTCGTCCCGAGCCAATGAGTCCAATGTTGAGATCGCCCACGAGGCACCTTTCATTTGTTAGGACAAACATACAATAATTGGGGTACCTCAACAAGGAGACCCATGTCCCGCATCGCCATCACCGGCTCGACCGGCTTCGTCGGCAGCAACATTTCCGAGGTGCTGCAGTCGTTCGGACACACCGTGGTCGGTTTGACGCGCGACAGCCGCGTGCACAACGCGCCCTGGGAACTCCACGATGTTGATTACGCGTCGGACGCCTCCCTCGCCTCGGCAGTGGCCGGCGCCGATGCGGTTGTCCACTGTGCGATCGCCGACGACTTTCGCCGCCTACTCAACGATCGGGCCGCGGCGTACGACAATTACGTGGCGCTCACCGAACGGCTCGCACGCATCGCCGACGCCAACGGGCAAAAGTTCATCTTCATTTCGACCGACTGGGTGATGGACGGCACGGGACATCGCGAACTCGAATCGAACCACGGCAACGCCATCAATTACTACGGCTACCTGAAGGGACTCGCTGAACAGGCCGTTCACAGTGCGCTGGAGGGTAGAGGGGTCGTTGCGCGCGTAGCCGGAGTGATGGGCCGTCATCGAATTGCCGAAGCACCCAGGTTGCAGGACGTCGGCTTCGGGTTTTACGTCGACACGCTGGTTCGATCGCTCCGCGCGGGGCAGGAGTTTCAGGTGTGGGGCGGCCCCAACGTTAACCAGATCACGACGCCGTCCCTTGCCTCCGAAGCCGGTGCGCAGATTGCCCGAATCATCGCGCGCGACGCGACGGGGACGCTCCACCTCGTGGGCGACACCGCGGTCACCCGAATGGAACTCGCCTACGCCACGTGCGACGTATTCGACCTGCCCCGTTATCTGATCACCGAGGGCGAGCCACCCGCCGCGGAACTGTTCCCGGGCCCGGTCCCCGTGGATTCGAGCCTCGCCAACGAACACACCAAAACGGTGTTGGGGCTCGGCCCCCAGCCGTTGACCGACATCCTGACCGCGTTTCGCGCGGAAATCGATAACGGTCACGTCAGCCCCTTGACCCGCGACTGAGAAGGATTGGATGACACCGTGACCGACGAGAAAAAGATTTACGTGGCCAACGCGCCCGTCAGTTACGGGGCGTTCGAGCTCACGGTCGGAATCAACCCGAACGTCCCCGACGGAACCGCACTGCTCGATGCGGTAGCCGCCGCCGGATACGACGGGATTGACCTCGGCCCGGTCGGTTATCTGGGCGTCGGTGCCGACCTCGGTCGGCGGCTCGCCGATCGCGGTCTGGGACTGTCCGGTGCGTACCTCGAGTTCCGCTACCACGAGCCGGACAACGTGACCGCGACGATTCCCGAACTGGACGCGATGCTCGACACCTTCGATGCGGTCGCTCCGTTCGCGAGCACACCAGCACCGAGGCCGACGATTGCCGACGCGGGAAGCGACGCTCGGCACGGAGCGCCCGGTTCCGGTGCCCGAAACCCCGCATCGGGGCTGACCGACGCCGAGTGGGATCAATTCGCGCTGGGGATGAACCGAGTTCTCGAGCGCTGTCGCCAGCGCGGTTACGAACCAACCCTTCACTGCGAAACGGGCTCATTCCTCGAGTCCACCGCGGAGTTGGAAAAGGTGCTCACCCTCACCGACATCGACGTCTGTCTCGAAACCGGACATCAGTTGTTGGGCGGCGGTGACCCACACGATTTCCTTCACACCTGGGGCGACCGGGTCAACCACGTTCACCTCAAAGACGTCACGATGAGCGTCTTCGACGACATCGTTCGGACGGGTCAACCGTCGTCGGCGATTTGGGCGAATGAGGCTTTCCCGCGTCTCGGCGACGGTGATTTCGACGTCGCCCGTTTCGCCTCGAGTCTCATCGCCAGCGGATTTGCCGGTTGGCTCGTCGTGGAACAGGACATTTTTCCCTCGTCGCCCGAGCGTTTCGCCCGAGCGATTGAGGACCAACACCTCAACCGCACCTACCTTTCGACGTTAGGACTGTGAATCATGTTTCGACTCGGACTCGTCGGAGCGGGACGGATGGGGCAAACCCATCTGGCCGCACTGAAAGACTCGGCAACCGTGTCGGTGACGGCGGTCGTCGAACCGCGCCCCGACGTCGCCGCCGCGTTGGCGGCCGACGGCTATGCCGTTCACGCCTCGATCGCTGACCTTTTGATTGCCGGCGGGGTGGACGGATTCCTCGTCGCGACACCCAGCGGATTCCACGTCGACGTGATCCGACAGCTCGCTCCGGCTGGGCTGCCGATTCTGAGCGAGAAGCCGTGTGGGCTTTCGGTGGAGGACGCGAGCACCGTCAAGGAGATCGTCGAGAGCGCCGGAGTGAGATTGCAGATCGGATACTGGCGACGGTTTGTCCCTTCGATGATTGAACTCAAAAAGGACATCGAGTCGGGTCGATTCGGTCGGCTGTTGTTCGTTCACGCGAGCCAGTGGGATTACCGCCCTCCCGCCGCCGAATTCCGAAACAGTTCGGGCGGAATCCTCACCGATATGGGTGTGCATGAAATTGATGTCATCCACTGGCTCACGGGCGAATCGCCTCGGGCTATTACGGGAACGGTCCTGATGAGCACGACCCCCGGAGTGGTCGACGAAGACTCGGCGGTTTTCTCCCTCGTGTTGCCGTCGGGAACTCTCGGGATTGCGACGCTCGGTCGTTTTTACCCCGAGGCCGACTTCGTCGGAATCGAAGTCATGGGCGAAGAAGACCACGTTCGAATCGAGGTGCTCGCGGGCGAGGCCGGCGAAGTGACCCAGATGGCGGCGCTTCGCGCACAAGCCGAGGCGTTCGCGGCCGGCGGAGTCCCCGACGGCGCGACCATTGACGACGCCGTCACGGCGCTGCGGGTCGTTTCGCTCTATTCCCCCGGGTCCGACTGATGCCCGCCGATACTGGTTGCCAGCGACGACTGGTCTCGTGTGTCGAATCCGACCCTAGTTCTGGGGGAAACCGAGGTTGATTCCGCCGTGGCTCGGGTCGAGCCAGCGCGACGTCATCGTCTTTTCCTGCGTGTAGAAGTTGACGCCGTACATGCCGTGGGCTTTGGAGTCGCCGAAGAGTGACGCCTTCCAGCCACCGAACGAGTAGTACGCAACCGGCACGGGGATGGGAACGTTGATGCCGATCATGCCGACCTGAACCTCGTTCTGGAAACGGCGAGCCGCTCCGCCGTCGTTCGTGAAGATCGCGGTTCCGTTTCCGAACGCACCGTTGTTGATGAGCGCCACGCCTTCGGCGAAGGTCTTCACACGCACGATCGAGAGCACGGGTCCGAAGATTTCTTCGGTGTACACCTTCGACGTCGTCGGTACCTTGTCGATCAGCGTGGGTCCGAGCCAGAAACCGTTCGGGTCGCCATCGACCTCAATGCCACGGCCGTCGACGACGACGTCGGCGCCATCCGCGATGGCGATGTCGATGTAGGACGCGACCTTGTCACGGTGTTGTTCGGTGACGAGCGGACCCATATCGCAAGAGCGTCGGCCATCACCGATGACCAAGCCGCGCATGCGGGCGGTGATTTTTTCGATGAGCGCGTCGGCGACGGGCTCGACCGCGACGACCACCGAGATGGCCATGCAGCGCTCGCCCGCGGAACCGAAGCCCGCGTTGATTGCCGAGTCAGCAACCAGGTCGAGGTCGGCATCGGGCAAGACGAGCATGTGGTTCTTGGCTCCGCCAAGAGCTTGAACGCGCTTGCCGTTCTTTGCGCCCGTTTCGTACACGTACTGGGCGATTGGGGTCGAACCGACGAACGAAATGGCGTGAACACGCGGGTCGGTCAGCAACCCGTCGACGGATTCCTTGTCCCCGTTGAGGACGGTGAACACTCCGTCGGGAAGTCCCGCTTCTTTCCAGAGTTCCCCGAGCCAGATGGCTGCCGAGGGGTCCTTTTCCGAGGGCTTGAGGACGACGGTGTTTCCGGCCGCGATGGCGATGGGGAAGAACCACATTGGCACCATGGCTGGGAAGTTGAATGGCGAGATGACACCGACGACGCCGAGAGGCTGATGAATCGAATACACGTCGACACCGGTCGAGGCGTTTTCGGTGAACGAACCCTTGACGAGGTGGGGAATGCCACACGCGAATTCCACGACTTCCTGGCCGCGCGAGATTTCACCGAGCGCGTCGGATAGGACCTTTCCGTGTTCCGATGTCAAGATTTCGGCGAGTTCACCCTTTTTGGCGTTGAGCAATTCGCGGAAGTTGAACAAAATCGCCTGGCGCCGCGCGATAGATGTGTCGCGCCATTCAGGGAACGCCGCGTCCGCGGTCGAGATCGCCTTCTCGATGTCCGCCTGGTTCGCGAGAACAACGCGCTTGGTTTCCGTGCCCAGCGCGGGGTCGAACACGGGTGCGGTGCGGTCGGAGGTTCCGTTGTCGCGTGCGCCAGAAATCCAGTGGGGGACGAGGTTCTTGGTCATGTTGTTCCTTTTGTTTGAAATCTACGAGCCATGTACGAGGTTAGCCGCTACGTCGACGGCACGGGCGACATCGTCGTCAGCGGGGTACAGCAGTGTTCGGCCGACGACGAGTCCGCGCACACCGGGAAGCCCGAGCGCGTGCGCCCACTGTTCCTGCAGTTCGGATTCGTTGCCGGCGGGGTCACCACCCAGTAACAGCGTGGGTAGTGTGGTCGACGCCATGACACGTTCCATGTCGGGGACGACGGGCAACTTGAGCCACGAGTACGCGCTCGAGTTTCCAAGCCCTGCGGCAATCGCGACGGACAGAATCACCTGGTCGGTGGACAGGTTGTTCTTGATGTGTCCATCCACCCATTCGCTCATAAACGGCTCGAGCATGATGGGGATTCTGAGTTCAGCGGCGTCGCTGACCGCGAGCGCCGAGGCTTCGAGCGTGTCGATGGTTCCGGTGTCCTGCAGGTTGATGCGGACGAGGTTTTTGGCGAAGTCGAGCCCGTCCCGTTCAATGGCGGGCATGTCGTAGGCGGTGTATCGGTCGTCCATCTCAAAGGACGCTCCGCGCAATCCGCCGCGGTTCATCGAACCGACGACGATTTTGTCGTCGAGTAACCCCAGCAGGGCGAGGTCGTCGATGATGTCGGGGGTTCCGAGGACTCCGTCTACGCCGGGGCGCTCGAGTGCGACGGCAAGTTTGGTGAGTAGCTCGTAGCGGTCGGCCATTGCGGTCGCGTTGCCGTTGACCGCGAGAGCGCCTCGGGCGGGGTGATCGGCGGCGACGATCATGAGACGCCCGTCCCCCGCGAGAAGTTCACGGCGCTGCCGATTGGCGTACACCTCGGCGAGCCGGCCGGGGTTCGTCGCGCGGGTTTCCCGAAGCGCGTCGAAATCGAGTGACACCATCAGTAGATCTCCTTCACAATGGCCAGAACTTCGTCGGTGGTTGGCATCGCCGTCGAACACTCGAGTCGGGACGCGACGATTGCTCCCGCCACATTTCCGAAACGAAGGACATCCACGAGGTCCCACCCTTGCAGGAGGCCGTAACAGAGCGCGCCGCCGAACGAATCGCCGGCGCCGAGTCCGTTGACGACGTCGACAAAGTACGGGGGCACCTCGACTGAGGTCTCACGGGTTTTGGCGAGCACCCCTTTGGGTCCCTGCTTGACGATGGCGAGTTCGATTCCGCGATCGAGAAGTGCGTCGGCAGCACGGTGTGGGTCGGTTTCGCCGATCGCAACCTCGCACTCCTCTTTGTTACCGACCGCAACGGTGACCTTGTCGAGCGCCACGGCAATCTCGGCGGTCGCGAGTTCCGGCGAGTCCCAGAACATCGCGCGGTAGTCGAGGTCGAGAATCGTGAGCGGGGTGCGGCCGCGTGCGTCCCACGCGGCGTGATGTGCCGCCCGTGACGGTTCCTGGCTCAATCCGGTCACGGTCGACCAATACACCCGGGCGTCGCGAATCGCATCGAGGTCGAGTTCCGCGGCCTGAATCTCGAGGTCGGGCGCTTTCGGTTCGCGATAGAAATAGAGCGGGAAGTCGTCCGGCGGGAAAATCTCGCAGAAGACGACGGGGGTGTTGAGCCCCTCGACGCCGGACACGAACTCGTCGCTCACTCCGAGACGAACGAGTTCGTTGTGAACGAAGCGTCCGAAGGGGTCGTTTCCGGTCCGCGTGATGACGGCCGAACGCAGTCCGTGTCGGGCGGCGGCGACCGCGACATTCGTGGCGCTCCCGCCGAGGAATTTGCCGAACGACGTCACATCTTCGAGTCCAACACCGGTTTGAAGGGGGTAAATGTCGACCCCGACACGACCGATGGTGATGACATCGTACGGGGCGCTCATGGCAGGACTCTCGATTAGTGGCAGAGCGGCAAACACCGCGCTCCTACTATGTTAGGACAAAGTTCGGCTTTTCGCTACTCCGCTGGGCGAAACGGCAGCGCCGACGCCCCCACAACCCGCCCGCGGGGGACCCCGATGGCACACTGTTCACATGGATATGGTCATTTTTCTCTCGGTCGGTCTCGTCATCGGGGCCGTCATCGGCGTTCTTCTCGGGAAATATGTTTTCGCCTCTGCTTCGGGCGACGCGGTCACCGTCGCGGGGCTCACCGCAACCAACAATTCGATGCTCGATCAGATTGCCGAATTGAAGACGCAAATCGAATCGATGCGCGAAGCGGAACGGCTCCGCCTCGCGGACGAAAGCCAGATTCTGGAACGACTTGCCCCCGTCCACACCCTCTTGAACCAGGTCGAGGGTCGGGTCCGGGAAATGGAGAACGAACGGAAAACGCAGTTCCGATCCATCGACGACCAACTAAAACAGGCGCGAACCGACGGCGAAGCTCTTCGCAACGTGACCCAGGGGCTCAAATCCGCGCTGTCCGACCCGAACATCCGCGGGCACTGGGGTGAAACGCAACTGGAACGGCTTTTTGAAGCGGCCGGAATGGTCAAGGGCATCGACTTCATCACGCAGGATCAAATCCCCGGAACCGACGACGAAAAGGGTTCTCGTCCGGATGCCATCGTCAAACTGCCCGACGGTGGTCAAATCATCGTGGATTCCAAGGTCACGCTGACCAACTACCTGCGTGCCGCCGAAGAAACCGACCCCAAGCAACGCGCGGTTCTTCTCAAACAGCACGCCAAAGACGTTGCGCTCAAGGCAAAAGAACTCGCCGACAAAAAATACTGGCAGCGCTACGACCTCAGCGCGGACTACGTGATTTTGTTTATGCCCACCGAAGCCGCGTTGGCCGAAGCCCTTCAAGTCGACCCCTCGATCTACGACACGGCACTTCGGGGGAACGTGGCCATCGCCACGCCCATCAGCCTGTTTACGACACTCAAGTCCGTCGCGTTCCTCTGGCGCCAGCACGACCAGACCAACCAGATTCACGAGGTCATCAACAAAACTCGCGCTCTGATTGACACTCTCGGTAAAACCGCCGACGACGTCAACAAGTTCGCCAACAGCCTCAATGCGACGGTCAACAACTACAACACGTTTGCCAGCCGTTTCGAAAACTCCCTGATTGGTGCGGCGGTTGCAATCCCCGGCGTCACCGATGCGGCGTTCCCCAGCCTCACGCAACTCGACAAGAAACCGCGTGAACTGGCCGACGGGAAAATCGCCAAGGCGCGCGCGCTCAAATCGGCGTCGGCCGCAGAACTCGACCTCGATTTAACGGTTCGACCCGCGGAGTCCACAATGGACTCTAATGACGACTCCACGACTTAGCTGGCTCCACCGCGATACCCTCCTCGCTGTCGTGGGGGTCGTCCTCGTCGCCATCAACACACGGACGGCGGTGTCCGGGCTCAGCCCGATCTACGACATCATCAACACCGACGTCGCTCTCGGTATCGACGCTCGGGCAATTCTCGGTTCGCTTCCACCCATCGCGTTCGTCATCGGGGGCCTCATCACGCCGCGGATTACCCGCGCGGTCGGGCTCGAATGGAACCTCGTCGTCCTGCTGTCACTCATCGCGGTCGGCCACGTCGTGCGCGGTGCCGCCAACGATTGGTACACGCTCGTGGCCGGATCCGCGCTGGTGCTCATCGGCAGCGGCATGGGAAATGTGTCCCTCCCACCCGTCGTCAAACACTATTTCCCCAACGCCATCGGCGCCATGTCGTCGGCGTACATGACCTTTGTGGCCATCGGGTCGATTCTGCCAGCGCTCATCGCTGTCCCCCTCAGTCTCGGGACATCCTGGCGCTTCGCTCTCGGCGGCTGGGTTGTTGTGGCCCTCGGTGGTCTGGCTATCTGGCTGATCGAAACTCGCCGCGGCCGCCGCTCGACGATTGTCCACCTTCCCGAGGCGCCCATTGGACGCCTTCGCGTGCACCGGTCCCCGACCGCACAGGCCATCGCCGCCACGCTCGTGGTGTCCTCGATCACGGG
>CAMDKN010000014.1 GCA_945901035.1 Gulosibacter massiliensis
AATCGCGCATGCTCGATTTTCTCCGCGACAAAATCGACAGCATCGGTACCGCCGCCTGCCCGCCGTATCACCTCGCCGTTGTCATCGGCGGGACCTCGGCCGAATACGCGCTCAAAACCGCGAAACTAGCGTCCGCGCATTATCTCGATGATCTGCCCCTGCACGGTGGCGAAATCGGCAATGGTTTCCGAGATGTGGATTTCGAACAGAAGGTGTTCGAGATGACGCAAACGCTCGGCTTCGGTGCTCAATTCGGCGGAAAATACTTTTGTCACGATGTCCGGGTGATTCGCCTTCCGCGACACAACGCGTCGCTTCCCATCGCCATTGCGGTGTCCTGTTCGGCGGACCGTCAGATTCTGGCCACCATCAATTCGGACGGTGTTTTCATCGAAGAACTCGAGCACGACCCCGCACGCTTCATTCCAGAAACGGGGTTGGAGGCAATCGAGAATTCATCACCCGGCGTTCCCGTCGATCTCCGTAAGCCGATGGACGAGATTCGACGCCAGCTGTCCGAACTCACTCTCGCAACCCGCGTGATGTTGACGGGAACGATGATCGTCGCCCGCGACCTCGCTCACTCAAAGATTCGGGAGAGAATCGAGCGAGGTGACGGTATACCGCAGTACATGATCGACCACCCGGTGTATTACGCGGGCCCGGCCAAGACGCCCGAAGGGCTCCCGACGGGTTCGTTCGGTCCGACGACCGGTGGACGAATGGACACCTACGTCGAGCAATTCCAAGCGTTGGGTGGCTCGTTGGTCATGTTGGCCAAAGGAAATCGTTCCTCTCTAGTCACCAAATCGTGCGACACACACGGCGGTTTTTACCTCGGATCGGTTGGGGGTCCAGCAGCGCTGCTCGCTCAAGACAGCATCACGTCGATGGAGGTGATCGACTTTCCCGAACTGGGAATGGAGGCCGTCCACAAAATCGAGGTCGTCGATTTCCCCGCGTTCGTCGTCGTCGACGACAAAGGAAACGACTTCTTCAACAAAGAAACACGTCTGCTGCTGAGCCTGAGCAGAACCCGCACCCTTGATGACGCGTGACCACATCCAACCCGAAAGGCTCCCATGACTGACGCCCCACAGAACGACCACGACGCCGCTCTCGACATCGCCGATGTGGCCGCGGTCGAGGTGCTTCAAGGGGTCGCCGTTCACCTCATGAGCGCCGCCGCCGTCAAGGTGGGACTGGCCGAGGACGTCGAGCCGGACCTGGCCGAAGCACGCATGCTCATCAACGCGCTGGCTGGGTTCATGACCGCCGCCGCCCCCGAACTGGGTGATCACCACGCGCGGCCGCTGCGCGACGGACTGCGATCGTTGCAGCTCGCGTTCCGCGAGGCATCGGTGATTCCCGACGCATTGGGCGCCGGTCCTGGTGAAAAGTGGACGGGCCCTGTCGTCTAACTGCGAAACAGACAGTTCACCTGCTGAGTGTCAACGTGAGTGCGTCAACCTGCGACGTGAATAGCTCGCTCCCCGACACGCGTGCCTGAACCTGGTCAATGACCGCGCGAACGGCCTCGGGGTCTAGATCGGCCACAATTGTCAGGCTCAGGCTGACATCCGAGCCAGCACCCGTCGAACGCGGGTCACCCGCAATCACGGTGACATCGTCGAGGTGCTCGACATCGGCGAGGAGTACACGGGTTTCGGTGAGGAAATTGGGCGACTCCCACGGCGCGAGGTAGTCGACCCCCTGCGCCATTGCCCACACCGCCGGCCGGCGAATCACGACCGAATCTGTTCCGGGGTTCACGACGATGCGATCGGTGTGTTCGCTCGCGGCGGCGAGGGCGACGCGTTGGGGGTCAATCGGGATGGGACGCGCCTCGGCGTTCCAGTTGTTCCTGGCGGCCGCCGACGTGAAAACAGGAATCACCTTTTCCCCGCCCGGTCCAGCAACGGTCACAACCGAGAGTTCCTGGATCTTGTCTTCCATTAACTACCGAAACCGAAGGTTTTAGACTCCAGTCCCGACTGCAGGTGGCGGGTGGTAAATCTCGGAGACACAATTCCTGAAACAACGCGGGTTGCTAAACAATTTTTGCGACATTACGTCTATTTCAATTGCGCTCTCTTCCCTGTTAGGCGAACGACCACGCCTTTGGAATTGAGTGTAGGGAGTTCGCATCTTCTAACTCATTTCGATACCAACACCAAATGTGGGCGATTTCCTCGCAAAAGGATGTTTTCGCCATCGAGGCCTCAAACCCCATACCTGGGCCTTTAGTGAAATGAAACATTCGCAAAGGCACCCCGTTAACGAGCACGCGACCATCTTGACTGAAGGTGAGAGTTCTGGCGTGTAGGTTCCAATGCGCATGATTTACTCCCGGGTCTGGGCAAATTGCAGCGGACGGGAAAAAAATCGGGACAAGATTTCCCCATTTTTGATCGGTGAACAAACCGTCCGAATGTCTTTCAAAACTGTACTTGCTAATCCTCGAATCCCACCATTTTGCAAACTCAAAACCAACGCTGTCAGGTGCCACCGCGAAGCAGCCAAAGTTAAAAACGCCGTATTTCAGTGACTCGATTTCTTCCAACACCATTGTTTCCGTCTCACTTGGCACCAGCTGATGGGGTGTGAGCGCAATCGATGACTGAGTGGCTAAATCGGATAAGTCATTGAGGTCTGAAAAAATAGCCACATCCGGGTCAAGGTAGATGACTGTCTCTACCCCCCTTGCCGCGAGTAGATGAAGTAGGGCCGCACCCTTGACAGAAGTGCTCGCTTCAACAACCGTGTAAATCTTTGCTTGCGCAGCAAAATCTGGAACGAGATCTTCGACAAGTATGATCTGGTCTATTCCCGAATCAAGTAATAGCAATTCAGGTGGAATCGTCTTTTCGACTAAGACCAACGTGAAATGGGCTGTCTCGTGGCGTCTGACTGACCTCGCGAGAACCAAAACCTGGTTCAAATAATTCAAGTTCGCCACGGTGAAAATTGACCGCACTACCCACTCCTTCCAGACACCCCGGGAGTGAGTCCAGAAAACCTGAACTCAAGCGCGGGACGCCCTGCGTTCTGTTTGATGAAATCTCGAATCCTCGATTCCAAAGACACATCATCGAGTAGGTCGTCAAATCTGTTGTAAGCAATCAAGTAACCCTGTTGTGATGCAGAGTCCACCAAGTTTCCCGAGAAGTTATTGGAAATTATGGGAAGTCCAGCTTCCATCGCCTCATAGCCGACAAAATGAAACGTTTCCGGCCACACCGGCCACGAAAAAACAACATCGATGTTATTTCGAATGAGCTTCCGCCGAAGAATTTCTCCGTTGACAGATGACCTCACGTGAACCCTCGTAATTCCCTCGTAATTATTGACGATCTCTGAGACTCCAAAGAAGAAGAAGTCAAAAATCTCGGAGTGTCTGGAATTAACTAGCGCCAAAAATTCGAGCCATCCTTTGGAAGGACTCGGATGGCCCACAAATGCGATTCTTAGTTTACGATTTTCGCGGGTTTTTTGGGCTTGGGTCGTTCTCGTGGTGGATTCCAATAACTCCCCGTGGGGCAAAACCTCAATCTGAATTTCAGCCGGATTCGAACCTTGGTTCATGACATTTCGGGCGGCCACAGACGGAGAGTAAACACTCCAGGCGAAAGCCCCCAGGAGCTCTTGGGCGTCTTCGACGTGACGAACTCTGTCCTTTCCGTGCACACAAAGTGAGCAGATTGGAGAATTCAGAGGAGGATCACCGCAAAAAGTGACATTGTTTAGCAACAATTGAGGGCTCGAGCACTTTAACGCATAATCATGGATAAACCAGATTAGGGTTCGAGGGTTTAGTTTTTGAATGATGGAAACTAGCGTTTCCTTGCTGTGACCATAAACGGAGTGCATCGTAACGGTGCTGACATCCTCGCTGTTTAACCCCTGCTGGAGTATCGTTATCAGCTTAGATAAATTAAAGGAACCCTTTATTGCCGTCCCGTTGAGATTGAGTGCAAGGTCAACTTCTTCAGAAGAGTCACGCATCCTGATGAGTTCGACACTCGGGTAAACCCAAAGGTAATTGATGTTTTGAGACGTAAAAAAGGAGTTTTCGTATTCTGCTGCCTTTTGAATGCCTCCTACCGATGTCGTGAAGTCGCAATGGCCGAACGCGACGACTGTCTCACCGGACCCGGCTAGTAGCAACTTCTTCATTTGGGAAATAGCGCCCCGAAGATCAGCCGCTGGCCTGGTTTTCTTTTTTGCGGCTGATACCTCCATGACCTTGGTTCGGGTTTGACCGAAAATTCTTCGAGCGCGTGACTCTGGATAAGATTGGGATAACTCCTCTGCTTTGACTCGAGCCTCGAACTCCTTGGAGGGCAGTCTTCCTTCCTCAAATCCGTTAGCGACGAAATGCTGGAAGGGCTGGAACCCCGCGGCTGCCACGTCGGGGTAAGTGCGAAGGTAATACTCCTCATCGAACCAACTCGTCAGTGTTGTGTTGGCCGGCACTCCCAACCGAGATTCATGAACCCTTTTGAATAATTCCTTCAAATCCACAGGCCTACCTGAAACCGCCATCAATCTAACCAATAGTGGAGCAAAAGCCGGTGAAAAGTAACTCGAATACTTGTCTACCAAATTTTCAATTGTGAAATCAGCACTCGACATTGTCGTGCGATTCTCGCTTATTCCGTGACGAGCGTAATGAACTAACGGGTTAGCTCCAGAGATGAAAACATCTTCGTGCAGCAAAAGATAGCCGTAAGTCGAGAATTTTCTCGAGGGATCTAGACCAAGCCTCCAACCAGACTTGAGGTAATGTTCAGCGAGCCTCGAATCTCTGACCTGTTCTGAACCAATCTGGTTTCTGTAGAAATCTTTTTCGAAAAAAGTCTCGGGAAATGTTTGGTTTCGCTTCACTGTTGTCCTTGAATAATTTTCTGCTGCGCGGAGACCCGCCCGACGATATTAGTCTCTCATAACATCCGTCAAGCCTACGCTGGCTTTTTCTCAATTCCTCAACCTGCGGTTGTGGATTTGCCACAGATGTTGTTCCTGCACCGTTCCGCTACGATTTTCACGAGGGATGTCAAACGCCCGCGGACAACGCACCATTTTCTCGGCTTCAACACCAGGCGAAGAGTGGACGGGTCCCGTCGTCCAATTTCGGATTAGACGCTTACGATTACGGCATGACAATGAACGAGCATGGAGAATCTGAAGGCAACACCGCAGCGTGTGAGTGCGCTCTTGATCCCGCAAATGCGGTGATGTGTGTGCGATCACAACCCCGGCGGCGACAACGAACCTCTCGCCCAAAGTGGACCGTCAGAATTCTTCGGGAACGCACTTAGTCTTGCCGGTGGGATTGCCCTCATTGTCGGCATGGCCATCCGGTTCATGAAGCGTAAAAACCGCTTGGTCTGATCGGACCGTCTCCGTCGAACCGATCGTGGTTCCGCGAGGGCTCGATGACGTGGCGTCAACACTCACGGTGACGCGTACCTAAATTCGCGTCAACGTGAGTGCGTCAACCCGCGACGTATACAGCTCGCTCCCCGACACGCGTGCCTGAACCTCGTCAATGACCGCGCGGACGGCTTCGGTGTCCAGATTGGCCACGATGGTAAGGCTCAGACTGACATCCGATCCAGCGCCCGTCGAACGCGGGTCACCCGCGGACAGGGTGACATCGTCAAGGTTGGGAACATCGCCGAGGAGTAGACGTGTTTCGGTGAGGAAATCGGGCGACTCCCACGGCGCGAGGTAGTCGACCCCTTGCGCCATCGCCCACACCGCCGGTCGACGCAACACGATTGAGTCAGTCCCCGCGTTAACGACAATGCGATCGGTGTGTTCGCTCGCTGCGGCGAGGGCGACGCGTTGGGGGTCAATCGGGATGGGACGCGCCTCGGCGTTCCAGTTTTTCATGGCCGCCGCCGACGTAAAAACAGGAATCACCTTTTCCCCGCCCGGTCCAGCAACGGTGACGACCGAGAGTTCCTGGATCTTGTCTTCCATCACGGGGTTATCGGCGTCGAAGTCGTCTCCCGCGTGCGCGACGAGCGGAATGAGAAATCGGTTGGTGGCGAACGCGGCAATCAGCGCGGAATACGTCCCGGAACCGCTGCGCCACGCGCCCAACGCCTCGGAAACGTCGGGCGGAGTCTCGCCACTATCCGCCGCGTGTGGATTGGGTTGAAAGGTGCGCCCCTTCCACGGAACCCCGGCGGAGTCGGTGTGGTGGTCGTGGGTCATGGCGTCAGTGGCCGTCCGCAACGGCGAGGGCTTCGCGCAGTGTGAACGCGCCGGCGTAGAGGGCTTTACCCAGGATTGCACCTTCGACACCGAGGTCGACGAGTTCGCGGATGGCGGCGATGTCGTCCAGTGTCGAAATCCCGCCGGAGGCGATCACGGGCCGGTCGGTTCGTTCCGCGACGTCCCGCAACAGGTCTAGGTTCGGACCCTTCATCATGCCGTCCTTGGTGACGTCGGTCACTACATAGCGACTGCACCCGTCGGCGTCGAGTCGCGCGAGGACGTCGAACAGGTCGCCGCCCTCCTCGGTCCAGCCCCGTGCCGCGAGTGTTGTTCCCCGAACGTCCAGTCCCACCGCCACGCGGTCCCCGTGTTCCGCGATCACCTTCGCCGTCCACTCGGGGTTTTCGAGAGCGGCGGTTCCGAGGTTTACTCGGCGCGCTCCTGCGACGAGGGCTCGGTCGAGCGACTCGTCGTCCCGAATCCCGCCCGACAGTTCGATGTTCATCGACCCCGACAATTCGTCGACCACGCGGCGAATGACGGCGGTGTTTTCGCCGCGACCAAACGCCGCATCGAGGTCGACGAGGTGCAGCCACTCGGCGCCCTGGTCGAGGAAATTCCGCGCCGCCTCCAGCGGGTCGCCGTAGGCGGTTTCCGTGCCGGCGGCTCCTTGTGTCAGGCGAACGGCCTGGCCGTCCGCGACATCAACAGCGGGAAGGAGGATGAGTTTGGGCATGGCGTCTTTCGGTTAGAGCGACTGGATCCAGTTGCGCAGAAGCCGAAGCCCCGCCTCGCCGGATTTCTCGGGGTGAAACTGGGTTGCGGTCAACGGTCCGTTTTCGACGGCTGCGATGAAGCGCTCGCCGTGGGTGGCGAAGGTCACACGCGGCGGGGCAAACGCGCCGTACGCCTCGAGTGTCCAATCGGTCGCGGCGTAGGAGTGCACGAAATAGAACCGTTCGGTTTCGACGCCCGCGAACAGGACGGAATCCGGTGCCGCGTCGACCGTGTTCCATCCCATGTGCGGCAGGATCGGTGCGTTTAGTTGAACAACGGTCCCGGGCCACTGCCCGAGCCCCGCGGTGTCGAGCCCGTGTTCGACCCCGCGGTCGAAAAGGATCTGCATTCCGACACAGATTCCCAGCACGTGTCGGCCGCCCGCGAGTCGCCGTTCGATCATTTCGTCACCGCGCACGGCTCGAAGTTGTTCCATCACCGCACCGAACGCACCGACACCGGGGACGACGAGCCCGTCAGCGTTGGCAATCTCTTCGCGGTCGCGAGTGAGTGTGACATCGCCACCGGCGGCGGCGAGAGCCTTGACCGCCGAGTGGACGTTTCCCGACCCGTAGTCGAGGACGGCAACCGACGGGCGGTCAGCCGCCACTTAGAGGGCGCCCTTGGTCGACGGGATTCCCGTGACCCGCGCGTCGCGCGACACCGCCGTGCCGAACGCCCGCGCGAAAGCCTTGAATTCCGCTTCGGCGATGTGGTGCGGGTCGCGGCCGTCGAGCACCGTGATGTGGACGGTCAGGTCAGCGTTGAGGGCGATCGCCTCGAACACGTGCCGTACGAGTGACCCGGTGAAGTGCCCACCGATTTTGTGGAGGGCGAAACCCTCGGGTTCGCCGCTGTGCACGAGATACGGGCGTCCCGAGATGTCCACGACGGCCCGGGCGAGAGCATCGTCCAGCGGAACGTGCGCATCGCCGTAACGCGTGATGCCCGACTTGTCGCCGAGAGCCTCGGTAATTGCTTGGCCCAGTGAAATCGCGGTGTCTTCGACCGTGTGGTGGATGTCGATGTGCAGGTCGCCCGTGGCCTTGATCGTCAGATCACACAGCGAATGGCGGGCGAACGCGGTCAACATGTGGTCGTAGAACGGAACACCGGTGTCGATGGTGGACTGCCCCGACCCATCGAGGTCGAGAAACAGTTCAATCGACGATTCGGACGTCTGGCGCGAAATCGTCGCGGTGCGGTGGGTGGCGCTCACCGACTAATTCTAGCGGCGAGCCGAATAGCAAAATTCGGGGACCTTTGCTCGCATAATCGTCGAGGTGGTCAATAATTGTAAATGTGTCCCTTCGTTTCACACATCCGTACATTTCCTCCGCAGAGTTGGATTCGGTTCGTCGCGTAATCGAATCGGGGGTTACCGGCGGGGACGGGCCATTTACCCTGTCCGCCGCGTCACGCCTCACCGAAATGCTCGACGCTGCACACGTCGCAATAGTGTCGTCCGGAACAGATGCCGCGGAACTGGCGGGAATTGTGGCGGATTTCGGTCCCGGTGACGAAGTCATCGTGCCGTCGTATCAATTCCCCTCGGCTGGACTGTCTGTCGCTCTTCGAGGGGCGACGCCCGTGTTCGTCGATGTCGATCCCCGCAACGGGAACATTGATGTCGAGCAGGCTCGCGCCGCCGTGACATCGAACACGCGGGCGATCACCTTTGTCAACTACGCCGGCGTATCGGCGGACACGGCCACAATTCGACAGATTGCGAACCAACACGACCTGATTGTGATTGAAGACAATTGCCATTCTCTGGGCGGTACTCATGCAGGTGAACCGATGGGCCGATGCGGAGACCTGGTGCTGCATTCGTTCCACGCGAGCAAGAACATCGCGTGTGGCGAGGGCGGGGCGCTGGTTGTCAACAATCCGAAATTCACCGAGCGAACCGAAATCGCCCGCGAAAAGGGAACCAACCGCAACCGTTTCCTGCGCGGCGAGGTCGATCGTTACACGTGGGTCGATGTGGGTTCCAACTATCTGCCCAGCGACGTGCAGGGCGCGATGCTGGATTCGCAGCTCGCGGACTACGACATCATTCAGGGGCGGCGCATGTCCGCGTGGGCTTCGATGAATGGCGGAATCAGCGAATGGGCGGCCAACTCGGGCGTTTCGGTGATGGACGCGGGAGTCGGCAACAACCACACCGCACACCTGTTGTTCGTCCTTATGCCGAACCAGACTCAACAGCGGGCACTCATCGAACACCTCTCGTCCCACGGTGTCCCATCCGCAACTCACTTTCAGCCGTTGCATTCCTCCGAAGCGGGTGAGCGTCGCGGGCGAGCGTTCGATTCGGGCGAGAACTCGACCGCATTCGCCTCACGAATCGTGCGCTTACCGATGCACGCCAATCTCGAACCCGCCGACGTCGACCTGATCATCGACAGTGTCACGTCGTTCGAGGTACGCGCCTAGCGACCCAGGACGACTGTTCGGTACTCGGCCGGACTCATGACCCGACGGCCCGCTACGTCGACAGCGCGGTGAACGCGTTCCACGAGGGCGGAATTGGTTGCCAATTGATCCCGTCGATGGTCGAGATAGATTCCGTCTTCGAGGCCAACTCGAACACCGCCACCGGCAGCAATTGCCATCATGGTTGCGGTGACCTGCGCGTCACCCAGCCCAGCCCCGCTCCAATGAGCGCGGGGTGGGAGGCGGTCGATCGCCAATCCGAACTCCGCCGGCGTCGCTTGAATCCCCGCGATGTTTCCGACGAAAATGTTGGCGGGGAAATCGCCGATCAAAATACCTTCGCGCTGCAGAACGTGCGCGAAGTTGACCATCCCCAGGTCGAAGATTTCGAGTTCGGGGACAATGCCGCGGTCGCGCATGATTGTCGCCAACGCGCGAATTGTTTCGGGTGAATTCAGGGACGCTCCGTCCAGGAAATTCAGTGACGACATTGTCAGCGACGCAACCTCCGGCTTGATGTCGCCATCGAGCGCAAGAACGTCGGCGCGCTTTTCCAACTCGGAAAAGTGTCGTCCCGACGTCGACACATTAATCACGAGTTCCGGATGGCGCTCTCTAATTCTGGTGATGATGTCGGCATAGACATCTCGATTCCACGTGGGAACACCGTCGTCATCGCGCGCGTGAAGGTGGACCGCCGAAATTCCGAACGACACAGCGGACGAGACGTCGTCGGCAATCTCGGCGGGTGAAATCGGAACGTGAGGCGTCATGGCTTTTGTCGGGATCATTCCCGTGGGCGCCAGCACCACCGGGACCGGCGTATCTAGTTGTTCACGCAGTAAGGGCATGTTGTGTCCCACTCCTCTGCGGTCTTGATTTCACGGGCCGGATTTCCTGCCACAACACTAAACGAGGGAACTGACTTTGTGACCACCGCGCCCGCACCGATAATTGCGCCGATGCCAATCTGAAGTCGAGGGAGCACAACGGCGCCCGAGCCGATAAACGCTCCGGCTCCTACGACGATTTCCCCCGCGAGCGTAACGCCGGGACCGATGTGGGCGAAATCCCCAATGGACGTGTGGTGTCCGATCGACACAGCACGGTTCACATTCGCAAAACACCCGATTCGCACCTTGGCAGCGATCACGACACCGGCGTTGACATAAGCACCGTGATGAATCTCGACCGAGGTGGCAAGGGTTGACGTGTTGTCGACGAGCGACACCGGGTTGGTCCAACCCGAACGGTGGACGGCGTGCGCGGTGGCACTGCGTGCCCCAGCCGATCCGGTACCAAGGACGAATTCGACCGTGCGATCGACCACCGTCGATTCCGCGGTGTATTCGGGCAGCTCGGAATCCGCGGAGCCAACGTTATCAACACAAATTGGTTGACGTCCTAGACGAATGACCGACTCAACGACATCCCAGACATAAGGGGCCGCAACGCCAACGATTCGCATCGACCGAGCGTTTCTCATGGCAACTTCTCGAGTGCGCGTCGGACTTTCGCGGGATCGATCTCATAGTTTCGCGAAGTGCCGGCTCGGAACGCCGTGATGTGATACAGCGCCGAGTCCCGCGCTGCAAGAACCGGATTGTGGTACGTCTCGGCCCGATCTTTGTGGAATTCAGGTTTGTTCTGCACCATAACGAGCCGTGAGCCGCTTGGCATAAACATGGACCAGGTAAGGGCGCTTCCCTGCTCCCCCAGCATGTCGGTCGTTGACGTCACCACCTCGATCTGCTCGTCGAGGCTCAATTTTTCCGGAAAAACGGTTTCGTATCCGAATTCTTCGGCGAGCTTGGACAGCTCTTCGCGATTCGCACATCCTCCGCGCTCGCCCGACTCACTGTCGCGGGCAAAATAAACCTTCCGGGGCGACGCGTCTGGAGTCTCGGGTGCGAATTGCGTCACGAATTCGTTCAAAGTGTGCGGATCCGACCGGGCGGAACGCGATTCCGGTTGCAGGTGTGTGGTGACGATAAGATCGGGCACGCGCACCAGGTGCTCGGAAATCATGGGCGAGACCCGTGCGATGCGTTGAGAAGAGGAACCGCAACGTTCCAGCAATTCGGTATCGTCATATTGTAATTCCCCCGCGATTATCGTCATCGAATCGTCAAACGTTGACAGTGCAGCGACTCGGGGTGCGATCTGCAGCAGCCAATGCCCGAATCCCTTTAATCGAGTCAATGTCAGACCCGCGCGTTCCGAAACCTCGGATGTCACCCAGCCGTCGATGTTAAATTTGTAATCAGGCGTTCCGAAATACGGGCCCGCGAGCAGGGTTCCGTCCTCGAGCATCACCGCGCCATTGGGCGCAACGATCGCGTTTTTTACCGAGATCAACCACGGCCCAATCGATTTTTCGCGCAAAACCTGCGGATCCTGCGTTCGCCAGCGGCCATCCGCGAAAACCCGGTGATTTTCGACCGTGGTGTCAACGACGGTGACGTCGGGGCGCGAAATGATCTCGACCCCCCTAGGAAGACGCGAGCCGTTTCGCAGAGCGGAATCGATGTCGAACTGATCGCTCTGGGTGAATCGGCCCCGGGGGCGCGAGGACGGGCCGGTGTGGTCAGCCACGCGGATTGTGGCCGACGGACGGGCGAAGGTAGATAGAGGTTGAAGCGTCTCTGACTCGAGAGTGACGAACGCTGCCGTCTCGACCGCGCGGGCCAGTTTCGCCACGGTCATCCGGTTCACCGCGAGCAACGTCGCACCCGACGATTCGTGGGCAAATCGCGAGTCCACCATTGCTGGTGGCGTGACACCCACACCCAGCTTTACGTCGGACACCAGGTACACCTGCCCGGACGATTCCCGCTCGTCTCCCTCAAAGAGTTGCGCAAACTGCCGCACGCTCGTGTCCGTCGATTCGGTGCCGGGAATGCGCGCGAACACAGCCGAACCGACCTTGTAAGCGGCGCCCCGCGAAATCAGCACGCCACCAGAACTGACCCCGCACCGGGCGAAGACCGGTCCGAGGGCGAACGGTCCCGAATTGGCGAAGACGTTCAGCCCTGGTTTTTCCCTGCCGAGAGAAGCAGCGCGTGGGCCAAGGGAGGACACGACCTCCATCATTGAATCGTGATGACCCAGGACAAAACCATGTTCACCGTCGAGGATTTTCAATTCAGTCTCGGGGAACCGGCGCCCACCAAGACCAAACTTTTCGCTCACAATCCATCTACCGGCGGCGCGGACCGACCCGTCCGGAAAAACCGTCGCGTTGGAGATCGAAATCACTGATGGGCCGAGCTCGTCCTCCGAAACGACGGTGATGAACGACGGCCACCGTGTCGTTCCGTCGAGAGACAGCGATTGGATGCGCTGCAGCGCCCGTCGAATCCACCCAATTTTCGCCACGCGCGCACTCTACCCGACGTGAGAAATTCGCGCCATCGCGTCGAGGAACGCGGCGGCGATGGCGTCGAGCGCGACACCCGTGCCGGTCGGGTTGTTGGGGGCGCAGAACACGGTGATGTCAGGTTTGTGGGCTCGGATCGCGGCGACGGCGATGTCAGGTGTGATGGCGAAATCAGGACCGCGTTCGGCCGTGACCCACGCTGTGCCGGTGCCTTCGGCGAGCAGCGGATACATCGAATAGGTGGGCGGGAATCCGAGCAGGCTTCGGCCCGGCCCACCGAACGCCTGCAGAATCTGTTGCAGGACCTCGTTCGACCCGTTCGCCGCCCAGAGGTTGTCGGCGGTGACGTCGCCCCCGACGTATCCGGCCAACGCCTCCCGCAGAGCGGTGAATTCGCGATCGGGATAGCGGTTTATGTCGGTGAGTGCCTCGCCCAGAGCCCGCGCGATATCCGCCGCGACCTCCTGCGGCACGGGGTGAGTGTTCTCGTTGACGTTCAGTTGGATCGGGACGTGAATCTGCGGCGCGCCATAGGGCTTTTTTCCGCGAAGGTCGCCGCGTACCGGCAGATCGTCGAGGCTCACGTTTCAATCGTAAACGCACGTGCTGTCACCACATTTCTTCACGGTTTGTTCACTCGACATTCACCGCGAGGTCGGCGCTTGCGAACCCCGGGTTGTCACTCTGTAAGCGTGAACATTCGCTCGTATGTCGCCATTGGGGATTCACTGTCGGAGGGAATGGGTGACCGTTTCTTCCTCTCGCATCGGGTGGGGAGCGGATGGACCGACCGCCTGGCTCACCTGCTCGCGACGGACGCCGCCGAACGTGGACACGAGTTCGAATACGCGAATATCGCGATCCGCGGCTGCAAACTCGAGGACATTATGGAAGGCCAACTCGAGCACGCGATGGCGTTGCGCCC
>CAMDKN010000015.1 GCA_945901035.1 Gulosibacter massiliensis
GACCCGTCCGTCCCCGTATCGCGCGATGTTCCGTTCGGCCCACGCCGCCGCGAGGGGGAAAAGTTCGATGGCGTAGACCTCGGCGCTGGGCACCTCGGTTGCCAGTGCTAGTGCGAGCGCGCCGGTTCCTGTCCCCAGATCGACGGCCCGCGGGGTCGCCGACGGGACCTGTCGTAGTGCTTCGATCGCCCATTCGGCGACGAGTTCCGTTTCGGGTCGGGGCACAAGCACCCCGGGTCCAACCTCAAGCACGAGGTGGCGAAACGGCGATTCACCGGTGATGTGCTGCAGCGGCTCGCGCGCCTGACGGCGAAGCGCCAACTGTTCGATGCGCGCGACCACGTCGGCGTCGAGTTCCGCACCCATGAAGGCATTCGTGGCGACCTCACCGCGAGTCCAGCCGGTCACGTGGCCGACGAGCAATTCGGCGTCCGCCAGAGCGGACTCGATTCCCGCTCGACCAAAACGATCCGCCAGATCACTCACCAGCGTGCCGACGGTGGTCACGAGCCGGTGGACTCCGACAGGGCCTTCAGTCGGGCTTCTTCGTCGACGGTGATGCACGATTCGATGATGGGCTCGAGCGCGCCGTTCATCACCTGGTCGAGGTTGTACGACTTGTAACCGGTCCGGTGATCGGCGATTCGATTTTCGGGGAAGTTGTAGGTGCGAATTCGCTCGGAACGGTCCATCCCGCGGATCTGGCTCTTGCGCGCGTCGCTCGCGACGGCGTCACGCTCTTCCTGCTGGCGCGCGAGAAGCCGGGCACGCAGAACGCGCATCGCCGACTCCTTGTTCTGAATCTGGCTCTTCTCGTTCTGACAGGACACGACGATGCCGGTGGGAACGTGCGTGATGCGAACCGCCGAGTCGGTCGTGTTGACCGACTGTCCGCCCGGACCACCCGAGCGGAAGACGTCAATCCGAAGGTCGTTGGGGCTGATTTCGACTTCGTCGGGCTCGTCCACTTCGGGAAAAACCAGAACACCCGTCGTCGAGGTGTGAATTCGTCCTTGCGCCTCGGTCGCCGGGACGCGTTGCACTCGGTGGACACCACCTTCGTACTTCAACCGGGCCCATGCTCCGTTGGCGGGGTCGGATGCGTTGGCCTTGATGGCGACTTGAACGTCCTTAAAGCCACCGAGATCGCTGTCGGTTTTGTCGAGGATTTCGACGCGCCAGCCTCGGCTGTCCGCATACTGCGTGTACATCCGCAACAGGTCAGCGGCGAACAGGAAACTTTCGGCCCCGCCCTCGCCGCCCTTGATCTCCATGATGACGTCGCGACCGTCGTCGGGATCCCGCGGAATGAGCAGTCGTCGCAGTTTTTCCTCGAGTTCGGTGACGCTCGCATCCATCGCGGGGATTTCCTGCGCGAACACCTCGTCGTCTTTCGCGAGTTCTTTCGCCGCGGCCAAGTCCTCTCGAGCCGCGCTCAAAGCCTCGTGCGTCGTGACGATCTGGTTCAGTTCGGAATAACGTCGATTGAGTTTCTTGGCGCGCGCCGGATCGGCGTGAATCGCCGAATCGGCAAGGTCCACCTGTAATTGCGCGTGTTCCGCAATCAGCCCATCAATCGATTCGAGCACGGTCGCCCTTAGAGCGTGACGACGGCGGTCGCGACGTCGAGAAGCTCGTCACGAACGACACCGGCGAATCCGGCGGTCTGATTGTCAACAGTCGCGATGACGGTCAGCGACCCACCCGTTTCGAGGGCGCGACCCGCACCGAAAAGGCGCTTGGCGGCCGAAAAGACGGCGGAATCGACGTTTCCGTCACCGAGCGGTCGTGATCCCTGGATCACGGCGAGTTGGTTTTTGGCGACACGGGTCATCGAGTCGATAAGCACGACCACGTGGTGGCCTTTTTCGACGAGGCGCTTGGCCCGCGCGATGGCGAGGTCCGCGACCGTGACGTGTTCGTCGGCGTGACGGTCGTACGAGGACGCACTGACCTCGCCGCGAACGCCGCGGGTCAAGGCGGTGACGTCTTCGGGGAGGCCTTCGGCCACGACCACCATGAGGTGCGCGTCCGTCGCGCTCGCCGAAATCTCGGCGGCGAGGTCGCGAATGACGGACGTTCGCGTGGCTCCGGCGGCGGCATCGACGAGGACGCGGTCACCCTTCTTCACGCCGGCAAAACGACCCGTCAATCCGAGTGCGTCGTGTGCGTGGACCGCAATGAGGTCGGTGAAGTCGTCACGCGTGACCGCTTCTTCCGGTGCGGCGCCATTGACGAAATCAATCGTCGCGAGCGCGTTGTACTTCTGGCGGTTCTGGAAGTCGTTGTCTCGCGGTTGACGAATCGCGCCCACAATGGCGTCACCTTTGCGAAGGTTGTACTTCTTGACCTGTCCCAAAGCCACGTACACGTCGGCGGGGCTGGCGAGGTAGCCGGCGGTTCGGACGAACGCGTAGTTGTCGAGAATGTCGAGGATTCCGGCGACCGGGATGAGAACGTCGTCGTCGCTGACACCGTCAAAGTCGTCGTCACGACCGCGACCGCGCTTGCGGTTGCGCTGGCGATTGCGGCCATTGTCGGTCTGGGCGTCGTCCGCTTCCGGCGAGTCCGTTTGTTCGCCAGCGTCGCCGTCCGTCGAGGAAGCGGCGGTTGCGCGGCCACGACCGCGGCCCCGGGTTCGGCGACCTGCAGGAGCGTCCCCGTCAGCGGACGGATCGGCAGTCTCGACGGGAGTGTCCGATGATTCCGAGGTCGTGGGTTCTCCGACGATGACCTCGACAGGGGCATCGGCGGACTTTTTCGTCGCGCGACGCGGTGCACGCGCGCGGACAGGCGCCTCGGTGGTGCTGTCGACAGACGTGTCTGTTGGTTCGTTTTCCATGCGTTACTCCTTGATGTGTCACACCACCCGGACCAACCGCACAACGCGGTATGAAGTGGAGTGAATCTGAACCTGCTCGGGATCCGGTTAGAGACCGTCTCCATCGGGCAGTACCTCTACCGTAGCACCCTTGAAGTCCACCGCCAGCATGAGGCACTCCCACGAGGTTTCCGTCGACTTCTCCACAATGGCAGCAGCGCGCTCGCGCTCGACCGGGTCATCGGTCAAAACCAGCACCGAGGGGCCCGCTCCGGAGACGACCGCCGCGAACCCTTCGTCTCGGAGACGTCGAATGAGCGCGCTCGTTTCCGGCATGGCCTCGGCGCGATAGTCCTGATGAAGTTTGTCCTCGGTAGCCGCGTGAAGCAACTCGGGACTTTGAATCAACGCAGCGATGAGCAACGCCGAACGCGACACGTTGAACACCGCGTCTTCGTGCGGAACGGTGTCCGGCTGGAGGCTTCGCGCCGCTGTCGTGCTCATCGTGAGGTCCCTCGGGACAGCCACGAGCAGCGAGACTCCGCGGTGAACCGTGAGCTTCTTGTGCTGTGGGCCCTCGGGCGTCACCCACGCAATTGAGAGTCCTCCGAACAGCGCGGGAGCAACGTTGTCGGGGTGTCCCTCGAGTTTCGTCGCAAGGGTGAGGAGACCGTCGGTGTCGATCTCGACAATGCCGGCCAACAAGCCTTTGGCGATCATGATTCCCGCCACAATGGCCGCTCCGGAGGAACCCATCCCACGACCGTGCGGGATCGCGTTGTGACACACCAATTCGACCGACGGAGCCTCGATTCCGTAAGCGCTGAACGTCGACACGATCGCCTGAATCACCAGATTCGACTCGTCCGTCGCGACGGAACCCTCGCCCACTCCGTGGATGGTCGCGTGGGACGAGGGGCCGTCGATCACGGTCGCCGTGATGTCGTCGTACAACGACAGCGCGAGCCCCAAGGTGTCAAAGCCTGGTCCGAGGTTTGCCGATGTTGCCGGAACCTTGACGGTTACCGACCGGCCGACGGGGACACGACCCGACACTAGTGCCCCGCAACCAAACCCAGCACGCTGGCGATCTCTGCGACATCAACGGGAACGATCTGGGGCATTGCCTCTGTCCCGTCGGCGCGCTTCAGCCCCCACTGCGGATCCTTTAGACCGTGACCCGTCACCGTGACGACACACACGGCGTCTTTGGGGATGGCACCCGCCTCGGCACGCTCCAACAAACCAGCGACGGAGGCGGCGGAGGCTGGCTCGACGAAGATTCCGACCTCGGCGGACAGGATTCGCTGTGCGAGCAGAATGTCGGCGTCGCTAATGGCTCCGAAGTACCCGTCCGAATCGTCGCGCGCAGCGATAGCCAAGTCCCACGAGGCGGGATTGCCGATGCGGATCGCCGTGGCGAGCGTTTCGGGATTCTTGACCGGTTTGCCCTCGACGAGCGGCGCTGAACCGGCCGCCTGGAACCCGAACATTCGGGGCAGGACGTCCGTCACGCCTCGGGCGATTTCTTCGCGGTAGCCGCGGTGGTAGGCGGTATAGTTTCCTGCGTTCCCGACGGGTATGAAGTGGAAGTCGGGGGCTCGTTCGAGCACCTCGACGATCTCGTACGACGCCGTCTTCTGGCCCTCGATTCGGTCATTGTTGACCGAGTTGACGAGGTGGACCGGGTAATTGGCGGCTAGGTCGCGGGCGATGTCGAGACAGTCATCGAAGTTCCCCTGCAACTGCAGGATTTCGGCGTCGTGGGCGACGGCCTGGCTCAGCTTGCCCATCGAGATTTTGCCCTCCGGCACGAGCACCGCCGCGGTGATTCCCGCGTGCGTCGCATAGGCCGCTGCGGACGCGGACGTGTTTCCGGTCGAGGCGCAGATGACCGCCTTGGCCCCTGCCTCCACTGCCTTCGAAATCGCCATCGTCATTCCGCGATCTTTGAACGAACCCGTCGGGTTCATTCCCTCGTACTTGACGTAGACCTTGGCGCCGGTTCGCTCGGACAACGTGCGAGCATAGATAAGAGGCGTGCCACCCTCGCCCAGCGTGATGATGGGCGTTGCATCGGTGACATCCAGTCGGTCACGATATTCGTGCAACAGGCCGCGCCATTGATGCGACATTAGAGCCCTTCCACTCGCAACACACTCACGACTCGTTCGACAACCGGCGACGCCGCGAGGGCGGTCACGGTCGCAGCGAGATCGGCTTCGGTCGCCTCGTGAGTTCCGACTACCAGCGTAGCGGTGGGTGCCTCGCCGTTCGTTCCCAGAACCTTTTGCTCGACCGATTCGACCGACACTCCGTGGGCGGCGAATGATGCGGCGATGTCCGCGAGGACGCCCGACGCATCGGTGACCTCGAGTGAGATGTGGTACCGCGTTCGAATTTCGGAAATCGGAAGGATCGGAAAAGTGGCGTGGGTGCTTTCGGCGAGTCCCGGCCCGCCGACGACGTGACGTCGCGCCGCTGACACGAGGTCACCGAGAACGGCGGAGGACGTTTCGAGTCCGCCGGCGCCAGCCCCGTAAAACATGAGCGAACCCGCCGCTTCCGCCTGGACGAAAACCGCGTTGTTCGCTCCGTGAACGGCGGCCAGAGGGTGGTCCAGTGGGACCATCGCCGGGTACACGCGCGCGCTGACGCCTTCGACCCCGTTCGCTCCGACAACGCGTTCGCAAATTGCGAGCAGTTTGACGACATACCCGGCTTTGCGGGCGGCCTGAATCTGTTCACGGGTGACCGACGTGATGCCTTCGCGGTACACGCTGTCGACGGGGACGTGCGTGTGGAAGGCGAGCGACGCGAGAATCGACACCTTCTGGGCGGCATCGAATCCTTCCACGTCGGCGGTCGGATCCGATTCGGCGTAGCCGAGTTGTTGGGCCGTCGCAAGCGAGTCCTCCATCGACTCCCCCATGGTGTCGATTCGGTCGAGGATGAAGTTGGTCGTCCCATTGACGATTCCGAGGATCCGCGTGACGCGGTCCCCCGCGAGAGATTCGCGCAGAGGACGAATGATGGGAATCGCACCGCCGACGGCGGCTTCGTAATAGACCTGAGCGCCGACCTGCGCGGCCGCGGCAAAAATTTCCGGCCCGTGATGAGCGAGGAGTGCCTTGTTCGCCGTGACGATGTCCGCCCCCGCATTGATCGCCGCGAGCACCAGCGTCCGAGCGGGCTCGATACCGCCCATAAGTTCAACCACAATGTCGGCTTTGCGCACGAGTTTCTCAGCGTCGGTGGTGAGAAGGTTTGCTGGAATCACCGCGTCACGCTTGCCTTTGAGGTCGCGTACGGCAACCCCCACCAGTTCGATTCCCGCACCGATCCGAGCGGCGAGCTCGTCTCCGTGGTTCAGAATCTGATCCGCGACCTGCGCACCGACACTCCCCGCGCCGAGGAGCGCGATTCGCAGGTTCCGATATTCGATCACAGGGTGTTCCTTCCCAAATACATGTCTCGAGACAGTAAATCAGCAAGTGTTTCAGGGCGCACGGTCGACACGGGCTAGTTTCTCGATTCTTGGGTGAGGAGCAGGCTGTCTTCGGCGGCGACCCACGCCAACATGGCGCACTTGACTCGGGCAACGAACTTGGACACACCGGACAGGGCGGCGAGGTCGCCGAATTCTTCTTCGGGCAACACGATTGTTCCGCGCGAGCGCATCGCTTCACGGAATCCGTTCGCGAAGCGTTCGAAGTCTGCAACCGACATCCCCGTCGCTTCGGAGGTCATGAGCGACGCCGAAGCTTGCGAAATCGAACAGCCGGAGCCCTCCCACTCGAAGGCGGTGATGGTTTCGCCGTCGTCGCTGAGCCGGACCGTGAGCGTGATTTCATCCCCACAGGTCGGGTTGTACTGGTGCGAGGGGAAGCCGCCCTCGTTCAGTCCGTACCCGGCGCGTTTCTTGTTGTGGTCAAGAATGATTTGTTGGTACAGATCGTCGAGTTGCATCAGGACTCCCCAAAGTAGCGGCGAACATCGGCGAGAGCCGCGACGGCGATTGCAACATCGTCCACCGTCGAATACATTCCGAGCGAGAACCGCGTCGACGAATCAACGCCGAGGCGTTTGTGGAGCGGCTGGGCACAGTGGTGTCCGACGCGCGCCGCAATTCCGCGGGAATCAAGGTACTGACCCACGTCGTGCGGGTGAACGCCGTCGATCGCGAAGCTGACCAGTCCGACGCGGTGGACGCCTGTGTCGGTTCCAAGAATCGTGACGTGAGGGATGTCGGCGACCGCCGCATACATCTCGGCACCGAGCGACTCTTCGTGTGCTGCGATTGCGTCGACCCCGACAGTGTCAAGGTACGACACCGTGTGGGCCCACCCGATCGCCTGAGTCAGGCGAGGTGTGCCCGGTTCGAACTTGGCCGGCGCGGGAAGGTAGTCCGAGGAGTCGTACTCGACGCGGGTGATCATCGAGCCGCCGGTCAGAACAACCGGCATTTCGGCGAGCGCGTCAGCGGTTCCCCAGAGCGCACCGATTCCGGTCGGTCCGTACATCTTGTGTGCCGAGAACGCGACGAAGTCGGCCCCGTAGGACTCGACGTCGAGTCGGCCGTGTGCGGCGGACTGACAGGCGTCCACGACAACGCGTGTCCCGGCGGCTCGTGCTCGGTCGGCAATTTCCCGCGTGGGGTTTGTGATGCCGAGGACGTTGGACACGGATGAGAAGGCCACGATGCGGGTGCGTTCGCTGAGGACCGATTCGACGGCGTGCACGGTCAGTTCGCCGCCGTCCGTCACCGGGGCGACACGGATTACGGCGCCGGTTTGCCGAGCGACCTCCTGCCAGGGGACGAGATTCGCGTGGTGTTCGGATTCGGTGACAACGATCTCGTCGCCCTCGCGCAGAGCGAATCGCGCGGGCGAACCAACCGCCGACGCCAGTCGAACGGCGAGCGCGACGAGGTTGATCGATTCCGTCGCGTTCGACGTGAAAACCATCTGGTTGGGCCGCGATCCGACAAAGCCGGCAATCGTCGCCCGCGCATCGTCATATGCTTCGGTCGCCTCGGCCGCGAGCGTGTGTGCCCCTCGATTCACCGCAGCGGTGTGACGGAGGGCGAATTCGGATTCGACATCGACAGCCCCGCGCGGGCGAAGGCTCGTGGCCGCGGTGTCGAGGTATACCAGCGGATGCCCGTTGACGGTTTCCGACAGCTCGGGGAATTCCGCGCGGATTGCGGCGCTCTGTTCGGCGGTGAACTGGCTCACATTCGCTCCGGTGCACTCACGCCGAGGAATCCGAGCCCGTTTCGCAAAACCTGACCCGACGCGTCGTTGAGCCACAACCGCGTGCGGTGGGCATCGTTGACGTCGTCGTCCCCGATCGGGGTGACACGGCAGTTGTCGTACCAGCGGTGGTAGAACGCGGCAAGTTCTTCGAGGTACCGCGCGACGCGGTGTGGTTCGCGCAGTGTCGCCGACTGTGCCACCACCCGCGGAAAGTCCGCCAGCGCGTTGGCGAGGTCGGCTTCGGTCTGGTGATCGAGCAGTTCGGCCCGGAACACCGACCGGTCGACACCGGCGGTAGCGGCGTTCCGCGCGACGGCACAGGTGCGGGCGTGCGCGTACTGCACATAAAAGACGGGGTTGTCGTTCGACTTCTTGGTCAAGAGTTCCGGGTCGAGCGACAGCGGCGAATCGGCGGGATACCGCGCCAACGAGTAGCGCAGCGCGTCCGTGCCGAGCCATTCGCGAAGATCGTTGAGTTCGATGATGTTGCCCGCACGTTTAGACAACTTGGCGCCGTTGATGCTGACGAGTTGACCGATGAGGATTTCGATGTCCTTGTCGGGGTCGTCCCCCGCCGAACCCGCGAGCGCCTTGAGTCGGTGAACATAGCCGTGGTGGTCCGCACCAAGCAGGTAGATCTTGTGCTGGTAGCCGCGGTCGCCTTTGGACAGGTAGTACGCGGCGTCGGCGGCGAAGTAGGTATAGATGCCGTTACCGCGACGAATCACCCGGTCTTTGTCGTCACCAAAGTCGGTCGTGCGAACCCACACCGCGTCGTCTTCGTCGTACACGTGACCTTGTGCTCGAAGTCGCTCGATTGCTTTTTCGATGAGCGAGTCGTCGCCCCCCGCGTGCAGGGTGCGTTCGCTGAACCAGACGTCAAATTCGACATTAAAGCGCGCGAGGGAATCCTTGATTTCCTGGAGTTGCAGTTCGTACCCGATGTCGCGGGAGACGATGATCGCCTCGTCGCGGGGAAGGTCAGCGAGGTCGGGACGTCTCTTCAGCGCGGTAGCGCCGAGTTCGGTGATGTAGTCGCCGGGATAGCCGTTCTCCGGGGTCGGTTCACCAAGAGCCGCGGCGAGAACCGATTCACCGAACACGTCCATCTGAGCGCCGGCGTCATTGATATAAAACTCGTTGGCGACCTGGGCTCCCGACGCGCGCAAAACGCGACCGATCGAATCACCCAGCCCGGCCCAGCGGGTGTGCCCGATGTGCAGGGGCCCAGTCGGGTTCGCCGAGACGAATTCGAGGTTGATCGACTGCCCCGCGAGGGTGTCGTTGTGTCCGAACGCCTCGCCCGCGGTGACCACCGTGCGGGCGATTTCGCCGGCCGCGGCGGCATCGAGTGTGATGTTGAGGAATCCGGGTCCCGCGATGTCGACCGCCTTGACTCCGGCGAGCGCCGACAGGGCGGCGTGAAGGGCCTGTGCCACATCGCGCGGGTTCATGTCGACGCGCTTGGCGACTTTCAACGCGATGGACGTTGCCCAGTCTCCGTGATCTCGGTTTTTCGGGCGCTCGAGCGCGACATCCGAATCGGCGATGCTCGCCGCGACGGCTTCATCGCGAGCGCCGATGACCGTGCGCGTCGCCTCGGCAATAGCGGTGCTCAGCGCGTCGGGATTCATGACTCCATCTTAAGTCGTGGCTGATTGAGCCCCGTCCATCAGTTCTCGGCGCCCAGAATTAGCCGATGGCGTAGGGAACGAAGAAAATGGAATCGGAAAGCCACGTCTCGCGTGTGACCGAATCACGCAGCACGTTTCCCCAACTAACTCTGCGGGACGTGAACGAGAGAACTCCGAGGCGCGAGACCAACGGTTTTTTCCAGCCCATAAGCCAAGCCGTGTCCCGCGCATCGAAGCGTGCGTCGACAATGCCACCGCGTAAACCGCGAATTTGGCGCTCGACGGTGGTTTCCGCAGTCGCAAGCGAGTATTCGCCATCAGAGCCAATCACGAGCACACGTCCGTCACTCCGGCCAGACAGTCCGACAATCGGCCACGAAAACGTTCCATCGAGTAACGACGGAAACAAGTATTCGCCTGAGGACAGTGAAAAGACCTCCAGATGGCTGTCCGAGCTACCGCGCTCCTCAGCCGAAATTATGATTCCTTCACTGACAAAGATTGAACGGCAGGCATCTCGAGTGGAGGGCAATTCGAAGAGCATCACGGGGTCAATCGACGGCGTCCGAGGGTTCCACGTCATCACGGTGCATCGATCGTCGTCCTCTTGCAACAGACCGCGGGCGAGGATGTACACCAGGCCGGTGTCGGGCGAATAGTCGGCGCTCGTAATGGACGTCAGTCCCCAATCATCGCTGACTGCGGTGACTCGCCCGTTGCGGCCCACCGTTCCGACTCGGACGGTCTGATCGTCGATGTCGGCAACTTTGAATTCGATGGTGTACATCGTGCCATTCCCGAAGGAGTAGGGACGAGGTTTGGCGTGCGCCTCGGTCACCGCGATGGACGAGAACAGAACCCCGAGTCCCGCTGCTGACGCCAACAGGGTTGACAGTGATTTCTTCATGACGTTCCTTTCGGTCTGCATGTTAACTTAGCGGGGTGGCGCACAAACTAAATGGCTTTGGTTCCGGTTAGAAGACGGACGGTATGAAGACGATGGCATCCGTCGGCCACATGTTTCGAGTGCCCGCTTCACGGAGCGTCTTTCCCCACTTGGCCTTGCTGCGGACGATATTCATTTTCCCCATCTTCACCCCGTTGCGACCCCGATTGATGAGCCAGGGGGTGTCGTTGCTGTCGAATTTGACGGAGTGGATCATCGGGTTCCGCACCTTGATGCGGCCGGACATTATGGCGCCTTCCATGCCCCCCCACAACGTGAAATGACCCGTGCCACGCATTGTGAGAAAGCCTTGAACAGTGTCGTCCATGGCCGAGTACAGATCATTCAGCCCGTCGTCGAAGCCGCTGTCTTGCACGCTGAATTCGCCGCTCACAGCGTCGAAGCTATTGACCACACCGATGTCTAGCACCGCGTCACCGCTCGAAACCGCGACTTCACCATAAGCATCGTTGACCGCGAGGGATTCGCAACCCGCAATGGAAAACGACGGGCGCGAGAGTGTCGCAATTTGTGTCAACGATCCAACGGCATCATCGGGGTCGAAGGACCACAACTCACAACTGGTCGACCACCCCTCCGCGAGGACATACACGAGTCCCGTCTCGACCGAATAGTCGGCGTCCGTTACCTGGTTGAGGTTCAGGTCGGCGCTCAACGGGGTCACGCGCCCATTCCGCTCGATCCGACCCCAGCGAGCCGTGTCACTGGATTCAGGGTCGTCCGGCGACGAGTATTCCAACGTGTACATCACACCGCCACTCGGGAGGTAACGAATCGGTTTGGCAACTGCGGACGTGAACGAGGACGCGATTAGGGTCACCGACAACGAGGTTACCGTGACGATTTTCACCGAGAGGTTCATGATCTGCTCCTTCTGAGGACCAGACCAGAATAGACAGCGAAACAGTTTTTGGCTACCTCTTTCGAGAGCAACCACGACTTCCCAGGACCCGACGTGGTACCCCCTACAGGATTCGAACCTGCGACCTTCTACGCCGGAGGTAGACGCTCTATCCACTGAGCTAAAGGGGCTTTCGCCTCCAGCGTACTACCGCGGCGAGTGACGCTCGAGAAATTCAAAGACGGCCCGATCGTCAACCCCGGGGAACGTGCCGTGATGAACGGGGGTCAACACGTGCGAGTGCATCGCCGCGCTCGTCCAGGTGTTGCCGGACCATCGCGCCGCGAGTCGGGCACTGGGCAGGACACAACAGTTCGGGTCGGGACAGGTCGAAACCTTCCGGTCGCCGGTGTCGCGACCACGGAACCACTTGGATTCAGTGAACGCAACCCCGACCGTGATCGAGAAGTTGCCGTCGACACCCGAGCCGGTTTGGGTGGATTCCCAGAAGGTTCCCTCGGGAGTGTCGGTGTACTGATAGTACTCGGTCGTCCGACTGACGCGTTCGAGGGCGACGCGCGCACTCCAGTTCCGACACAGTCGCTGCCCCTCGACGCTGCCCGTGACGTCGGTGGGAATAGGCAGTCCGTCGTTTTCGTAAGCCTTGTAGACGGCTCCCTCGTTTCCGACGCGCAGAAAGTGGACGGGGATGTCCAGGTGACTGGTGGCGAGGTTCGTAAATCGCATGGACGCGACTTCGTGTGTCACGCCAAAGGCGTCCCGAAAATCTTCGACGGCGATGTTCCGGTCGGACTTGGCTTTGGACAAAAACTCGACCGCTTGTCGGCGCGGCATGATCGCGGCCGCGGCGACATAGTTGATCTCGAGGCGTTGCCTCAGAAAATCCGAGTAACTGGACGGAATGTCGTGTTCCAGAATTCGATGCGCGATCGCCTGAATCGCCATCGATCGCAGCCCGTGTCCACCCGGAATCGAGGCGGGGGGAAGATACACATGTCCGTTAGCCCAGTCGGTGATGCTGCGCGCGGATTCCGGTAGATCGTCGACATAGATAATGTCGAGCCCGAATCGCTCCGCCATCTGGCTCATCTCGCGGTGGGTGAGTGCGCCGGTGGTGTGCCCGACCTGGTCGGACAGGTCTTGACCGATTTCTTCGAGGTCGGGTCGATAGTTGTTAATGTCCCGCATGATCTGACGCAGTTCGGTGTTCGCGCGGCGTGCCTCCTCCGGCGTCGCAATCGCCGTCGTTTCTCGGCGCACGAGTTCTCGGTGCAGTCCCAGCAGCGCATCGAGGGTGTCGTCACTGACCGTCTTGCCAATACGCGCTCGGGGTATTCCCAGTCGGGTCGCGAGTGGCGACCGTTGAAGTTCGTCGAGTTCGAGCTCTTTCGCACTTCGTTCGTCGGGCGCTCCGGGTTCCAACAACGTGTTGAGGCTGACCCCCAACGCTTCGGCGATCGACGTGATGAGCCCGATTTTGGGCTCGCGCTTTCCGTTTTCGATGATCGACAGTTGACTGCCCGATAATCCGACCTTTTCGCTCAAGGCGTCCAGCGTCAGATTGGCGCGGTTACGGTAGTGGCGAATTCGCCTTCCCATCGTTTGTGCGTTTCCCATACGACAAGAATAGACCTAAAGTTGTGAAAAACGCAAGAAAACTATTTCTTTCGTCGTAAAAATCGGGTGTGTTGCGTCAACAATGCGAGAGTCTGAGGACATGAAGCCGACCGCCCCGAAAGTGACACCATCGACCTCGTCTGCTGATCGCCTCGTCCCGCCGACGACGCGCGAAGACCTGCGGGAGTGGGTTGACCAGATTGCACGGCTGACCACACCCGACCAGATCCGCTGGTGCGACGGGTCGTTGGCGGAGCGCCAAGACCTCATCGACGAGTTGGTTGCGGCCGAGACACT
>CAMDKN010000016.1 GCA_945901035.1 Gulosibacter massiliensis
TTGCCGTTGGGGCTGAACGCCACCGAGATCGGGTAATCGCCGACGTCAATTGTGTCTGTCTCTTCACCTGTTGCCACGGTGATGACGGACACGGTGTCGTCGTTCGCGTTGGCGACGTACGCTTTTTTGCCGTTGGGGCTGAACGCCACCGAATACGGGATATCGCCGACGGTGATTGTGGCGGTCACACTGGGGGCCGCCACCGCCGGGGCAGGCACCGAGACGACCATCATCAACGACAACAGTGCGAGAGACAGCGTGCGGCTCTGGATCATCATGGTTGGACTCCTTTTGTTGAAAGCAGTGTCTGAGATGATATCGAGCGAAAAATCAGTTGTCCATATGTCCGGGGGTAAACCTTTTTGCCCGCTATGTGCGGGCGGGGGAACGGCACGGGATACGGAGATGCCCGCCAAAAAAAGCCGCCGCGATCGTGCTCGAGCGTGATGCCGTAGTCCACGTAGCGTCCACGCGTGGACGGGGGCTCCCCTAGTTGCCAGTGTTTAGGCGGGTTCTAGCGTTTTCTGCCACTGTCTCTTAATCAGTGGGTTCCGGGTTCAAGTCCCGGGGGGTGTACCAGATAGAGACGGGCTAGTTGCCGGTGTTTAGGTGGTCCGAGGGTTTAGCGCCAATGTCGTTAACCCGGTGTGATGACGGACACGGTGTCGCCGCCTTGGTTGGCGACGTACGCTTTTTTGCCGTTGGGGCTGAACGCCACCGACAGCGGCCCATCGCCGACGTCGATTGGGTCACCTTGCACGGTGCCGGTTGTGACGTTGATGACGGACACGGTGTCCTCGTTGTAGTTTGCGACGTAGGCTTTTTTGCCGTTGGGGCTGAACGCCACCGAAGTCGGGCCATTGCCGACGGTGATTGTGGACGTCTCTTCGCCTGTCGCAACGGTGATCACGGACACGGTGTCCTCGTTGTAGTTTGCGACGTACGCTTTTTTACCATTGGGGCTGAACGCCACCGAATTAGGAGCATCGCCGACGCTAATTATGCCGGTGACCACGGGGGCCGCACCTGCCGGGGCCGGCACCGAGACAACCATCATCAAGGAGAACAGTGCAAGCGATACGGCTCTGCTCCGGTTTGTCCTGGCGGTCATGCTCGTTTCCCTTGTTTGACGAATAAGTCCACCAATCATATTGAGCGACAAATCACTTGTCCATTAGTCCGGGGAGGGGTGTACCAGATAGAGGCGGACTAGTTACCAGTGTTTAGGCGGGTTGCCATTTCGACCGTGTTTCAGCGTGTGTTGATTACCGAGACCGAGTCGGCTTGAGAGTTGACGACGTAGGCCTTGCCGCCACGAGGTTTGAACGCTATCGAGTTTGGCCAGTCTCCAACGAGAATTGTGTCGGTCACCCCGCGCGTTGCAACGTTAATGACCGAGACGGAGTCGTCGAAGATATTGGCGACCCAGATTTTTCGGCCGTTGGGGCTGATCGCGATGGCTTGCGGGCGATCCCCGACGGGAATTGTGTTGGTCACTTGCCCGCGCGCACCGGCGATGACGGACACCGTGTTGTCACTGTTGTTGGTGACGTAGATTTTTCGACCGTCAGCGCTAATTGCCAACCCGGAAGGCGCATTCCCAACGAGAATTGTGTCGGTAACGACGCTCGTTGCCACGTTGATGACCGAGACGGAGTCGCTGGACGAGTTGGCCACATAGGCCTTCTTGCCGTTGGGACTGATTGCTATGGCGTGCGGGCCCGCTCCGACGGAAATGGTGTCGGACACTTGCCCTCTCGCCAGTGTGATGATGGACACCGTGTCATCTCTGTTGTTGGCGACGTAGATTTTTCGGCCGTTCGGGCTGATTGCTAACGATTGCGGACCATCCCCGACGGGAATTGTGTTGGTCACATCGCCCGTTGCAACGCTAATTTCGGACACGGTGTCGCTGTCGGTGTTGGCGACGTAAACCTTTTGGCCGTTGGGACTGATTGCTATGGCGTGCGGGCCCGCTCCGACGGAAATGGTGTCGGACACGTAATCATCGACAACGTTGATCGCGGTAACGGTGTCGCCCCAGGTGTTGGCGACGTATGCTTTTCTGCCGTTTGGGGTGATTGCCATAGCACGGGGGGAGTCGCCGACGAAAATCGTGCCCACCACAACGGGCACCGCAGACACCGGCGTGGTGACTGGATTCACCGCTACTAAGGCGAGTGCGGCACGGGTAAGCGCCGCGCTCCTAATCGTAAGGTTCATCTGTCTTCCCAACGTTCTAAAAATTTTATGAAGCCAGATTATGGTTCCGCAACTCAATTTTCAATAATCGAACAGGTTGCACAAGGAAATGCATTTCGTTTTCGCAACGTGGCGAAACAGCGCGGGAGTGGCGAAACGTTTAGTGGTGTCTTAGTAGCTAATGATCGAAACGGTGTCGTCGTCAGAGTTAGTGACCCAGGCATTATTTTCGGTAGGGCTGAATGCAACCCCGTAAGGTTCATTGCCAACGGTGATGGTGTCGGTCACGTCTCCTGTTGCCACGGTGATGACGGACACGGTGTTGCCGCTCGAGAGGGTGACGTACGCGTAACGTCCGTCGCGGTTGAACGCGACCGATTCCGGGTCACCGCCAACCGTGATGGTGTCGGAAACTTTTCCCTTTGCTACGTTGATTGCGGACACAGTTGAGTCGTTGCGATTTGTGACGTACGCTTTTTTGCCGTTGGGGCTGAAGCACACTGAACGAGGCCCACCGCCGACGCGAATTCGGTCTGTCACTTTATTTTTTGCAACCGTGATCACCGAAACGTTCGTTTCGCCGTAGTTTGCGACGTACGCTTTTTTGCCGTTGGGGCTGAACGCTACTGCGTAAGGGGAATCGCCGACGCGAATTTGGCGGGTTACAGTGCCCGTTGCAACAGTGATGACAGACACGGTGTCGTCGGCGGAATCTGCGACGTACGCTTTTTTGCCGTTGGGGCTAATCGCCACCGAATACGGGCCTTCACCGACGTTGATGGTGTCGGTGACGTTACCCGAAGAGACCTCGATCACGGACACGGTGCTGTCGCCATAGTTTACGACGTATGCTTTCGCCCCGTCGGGGGTGAACGCCACCGAGTAAGGAGTCGCACCGACGTTGATGGTGTCGGTGACGTTACCCGAAGAGACCTCGATCACGGACACGGTGTAGCTGCCAGCGTTCGTCACGTACGCTGTGTCTCCGCTGGGGCTGAACGCCACCGAAACGGGGATATCACCAACAACTATCGTGTCCACCACAACGGGCACAGCAGTCACCGGCGTGGTGACTGGATTCAGCGTTACTAAGGCGAGCGCGGCAAGGGACAGCGCAGCGCGCCTAACCATTAGGACCATGTTTCTCCATGACGTTTTCGAAGTTTGATGAAACTAGATTAGGGTTCCTGAACAAGTTTATCAATCGTCGTGTTCGAGCCACCCGGGGGATTCCCCGTTACAGAGGTTCCGTTGCGCATCGTGACACTTCCGCGGACGTTACAGCGCAAAGCGGTGGAAACCTAGTTTTCGAGTGGGCGGGATGTGACCGCGCGGGCCGCGTCGGGACTCAGGTTCCAAATCGCGAGGGCGATTTCGAGTGACACGTCGGCGTCCGCTGGTGAAAGCTCGTGTGTCGTGTGGACGCCATGCAAAATCCCGGCAACACAGTAGGCAAAAAGGTGAACTCGTTTGTCGAATTCAACGTTGCTAAAGTGCCCGCGGCGCGCCATCGCTTCGGCTGTTGGGCGCGAGTCCGCCATCAGAGCGTCAATCACAAAACCCGGGTTGTCGAGCGTCTTTCCGAGGATCTGGCTCAACAGTGGATGTGTTTGCTGGACGCGGAACAGTTTTCGACAGACGTCAATCACGACGTCGAGGCTTTCTCCTGTCGGTCTGCCGTCACGTGCCCACTCGAGCCATTCCCGAAAAATCTGGGCGAGAGCTTGGCTGAACATTGCCTCTTTGCTGCCGAAGTGGTTGTAGATCGTCGTGGGGGATACCTGGGCGTGAGCCACGAATTGTTCCACCGTCGCATGAGGGCCGATCTCCGCGAGCACGTGCTGAGCAGAACGGATTAGCGACGCCCGATTGCGCGTGGTCGCCGCGGACAACTGACCGCCGTCGTTCTCGCGGGATTGTGGGGTTTCCGCCATTCCTCAATTGTATGAAGTCGGGGCGGGCCTGCACGGCAGGGCACGTCGACACGCATTCAGCGGACCTTCCGCCGAAGTCGCAATATTTGTTATGCTGTTACAAAATTAGAGTGCCAAGGGAAAAAATTCACGCGCTCGTCCTCGAACTAAAGGAATGGCAATGACAAAGACTTCTCTGAAAATCGCGGCCGGTGTTGCTGCGCTGTCCATGTGGGCAGGGGCACCCTTCGCTGCCCACGCGCTGGCATCGTGGTCCCCCGCGGTGGATGTCTCGACGTCGGGGTTTTTGACGTCTGACCCCGAGATCGCGATCGACGCCGACGGCGTGATGACGGCGATCTGGAGTCACGTCGGTGTCTCCACCAAGACGATCCAAGTTTCGACTTCGAGCGACGGGCAAGACTGGACTGATCCGGTCGACGTGTCACCGCCCAGCCATGCCGCTATTGACCCTCATCTCGTGGTTGACCGCTACGGTCGGGTGACGGCGATTTGGACCAACAGCACGGGAACCGATTCGATTTGGACAAGCCAGCGTGAATGGGGGGAAACGACGTGGTCCTCGCCTGTTCAATTGAGCGAAACGGCCGAAGAAACGGCCGAGGCACAGATTGTTGTTGATTCCATCGGCAACTTCACGACAATCTTCAACAATCGCGACGCGCACAAGATTCAGTCACGAACATCAGACGATGGCGTGACGTGGTCGAGCATCGTGACACTGGCCCAAGAGGGCGACTCTCAGTATCTCGGCCTCCCCCAAATCGCAGTCGACGGATCGGGTCGAGTAACCGGGGTCTGGCGAGCCTACGACAGCGACAACGACGGCAAAATGATTGTCGCGCGTTCCTCGGTAAACCCTGGTGTGTGGAGTAGCGCGACCACTCTCTTCGGAGGGGATGCAAACGATCCGCGGATAGCGGCAACAGAGTCGGGACTCACAACGGTGACAGCGTTCAGCGATTTTTCGGAAGTGGAGATCCAGTCGCGAAGCTCTCAAGACGGCGGTGCCTGGACGACCGCTGTCGGACACGGTGCAGGGGACGGGGCCATGCCCAACGTGTCGGTGGTCGGGCCGGACAGAATTGTCCACACGTTCGTCGACGACACGGTCGGAGGACTCTGGGCCAGTTCGTCGGAGGACGGTGTGCAATGGACAACAAGGCACCTCGTGGATGATGGCGGAGATGCTCCTGCTGGTGTGTCCTCGAACCATGTAGCGAAAGTGATTGCGGATTCGTCTGGTCATTTGACGGCCGTCTGGATGCGCGACTACACCGGAAACCCCACCAACCTACCTCGCGCGACGGCAAGCACGTCAGCCGACGGCATCACGTGGTCGGAACCGGTCGAACTTGCCGGAACCTCGTCCTATTCCGTCAACGTTGTGGTCAATTCGGATTCTCGAGTGACGGCACTGTTCGAACTTTCTGACGGGACCGAGAACACCGTCCAATCTCGAACGATCGATAACGGCGGTTCGGAGTCAGAAGAACTTGCCGACACCGGCGCGAACGACGGGGTCAACGCCATCGCCGTTCTCGCGGTCGCGGGAATCGTTGCGGCCGCGGCGGTTCGTCGACGGGCCAGATTCTGAGAACTGTTTAGCACGATGAGCGACTCGGGGTGAAGGAATGGCAGGTAAATCAGTTGCTGCGAGCCTTGTCGGAAATGAGTTACAACCAACTTTTCCAGGATCAGGAAGTCTGATGAACCTTCGACGCCGCAAACGGAGTATCTGAGCGGCTAACCAGCGCTGAACATATCGCGGACGGGCGATTGTCCTGAATTTGTTCGGCGCTTGTCCTTGACGGTCGCCGTCTTTGCTGACACGGTTAGGTATGGTCAAACAGCGTTCGAACACGACAGCCTTGGTACTCGCGATTGCCAGCGCGGTGGTGACTCCCGTGTTGTTGTTTGTCGAATTTTCCGGCCTGATTTTGGTCGGAATGATTCTGTACGAACCCTCGAATTCGGTTGTCATCAAGTTGATCGCGGTGGCCGCCCTCATTCTCGTCGCCATCCTGGCTCTCGTGTTGCCGCTGTTCGCGTTTTTCTCCAACTCGCGCGCGGCGTCGCGGGTAATTGCGGGGCTTGTGCTGGCGGGTTGGGCGGCCGCTCAGTTGTACCTCGTCGGGATGCTTTTCGGGGTGTGCAGCTTCGAGGGTTGTTTCCCCGCCTGACCGCTCAGAGTTCTTCGCCCTCGATGAAACGAATCACATTGCTGTGGTGTGTGGCCATGACATGGTCCCGCAGGGCGAGCGCTTCCGCGGTGGATCGTGACGGTGCGTGCGAACCAGCGCCCCAGACCGCGGAACCGAGCGTCGACATCGCAACGCTGGCGGTGAGTTCGACAAGCCGTGGGTCTCCGAGATACCGAGCCCGATCGAAGTTGTCTTCGGTGAGTTCGATTTCTGTCACGCTACCGGTCTTCACATCGAGAATCAGCTGCGCGAGTCGGCTCAAGTTCAATTCGAACCCGAGCGTCATTCGCGCGCGGAACAGTTCGTTGAATTCGACCGGGTTTTCGAGAGTCAGATCGGGATAGTTGAGGACGACCATCCAGCCCGGCCGTTCTAGTGCGAATTGAACCTGGGTGGTCATCCATGCTCGAAGTCGTTCTTGAGGATCATGTGGTGCCTCGGCAACTCCTCGTGCCATGGCGTCCACGTAAAGGTCGTACACCGTCGACGCCGCCTCGGCGATGAGGCCGCCTCGGGAACCGAAGTAATGGTTGATCATGGCCATCGTATAGCCGAGCTTGTCAACGACTTCTTTGTGTCGAAATCCCCCGGGACCGAGTGTTCCGAATTCTTCGATTGTCAGATATAGAAACTTTTCCCTGGTAGATGGCTGGGCGATTCCGCTAATTGCACGCCAGAAGGTTTCATCAAGACTCTCTGCGACGCGAGGGGATGTGCCTGCTTGCGGTCGAGCCATGCCTGGCAGTTTATCGCCCTCACGTGACCTAAACCGCATTCGCGCCGGACGCGCAGAAAAGCACACGTAATAATTAACTAAAAATTATTTAAAAAATGATAGTGTCGCGTTAAGTACTCCCCACCCCAACTTCTAAGGAGAAACACAATGTCAGTCAATCGTATTCTCGCCGCCGCGGCGCTCGCAATGACAGGCTTATTGTTCACGCCTGCCGCGGCGAATGCTGCCGCCCCCTGGTCAACCGATTACTATAGCGACAATTACCTTTGGATATCCAGCAATGGCCTTGATTTTTACAATACAACCGATGAGGTCGACACCTTCGCGTCGCAGTTTTACAAGTCTGGGCTATTGAGACTTAGCGATGGAGCTGCGTCCGAGGAATCATCCGGGGGCTGGTGCACCGACCCGATCACCCCCGGAACCGTTCAGGTTGTGGGCGCTGACACGATTATCACCTGCGCCCCCCACACAATTGGCGTTGGACAGTCGGGTGCCGGTTTGACCGGCACCGTCGAAATTCGAATCCTGCACGATATCGACGTCATGCGGTTGTTCTTCACGGTGGAGAATTCGACGGGATCCGACATCACCGTTCCCGTGGTTTATTCGAACGTCCAATGGGAAGACACGGCCGACAACGGCGTCTCGTCGAGTGGAGCGTCGGGTGATGGGACGAGTGAATTTACTCTGGGCTCTGAAGACACCTGGGTGATTACCACGGACGACTCAGGTAACATGCCATCGGCTGTTGTTTGGGCCGCCGCGGGTGACACAACCTTCACGGTTTCCGGCGACTCGGGTGATATCGACATCCGAGTGGCGGAGGCGACGACGTTCGAGGCTGGCGCGTCACGGTATTACGCCAATTTCTTGCAGATGGAAACGCCCACTGCGCAAACAGACACAGCGATGAATGCGGCTATCGCTGACCTTGCTGATTCTCTCGCGACGCGATACACGGCTCTCACCGCGGAGTTGTCGGTCGGCATGCCCGCCGGAATCGACGTCGAGGGCTGGACTTCATCGTCGCCTGACTCCGAACCTTTGGCTAAAACCGGGTCCGACGGCGCGGTCCTGGCGGGAAGTGCGGTCCTCGCCGCGCTGCTTGCAACACTGGCCGTGGTCGCACGGAAAACTCGACGCCAGCGTTCCTAATTGCAACACGTGAGGGGGTCGGGGTAAAGCTCCGGCCCTTTCGCTGTGTATAAATCCTTCGACGGCGCGAAGGAGCCTAGTCAACGACCTTTGGCCGTGATAATGATCTCGTCGATGTGATTCTTGATGGTGAAGTTCACGGCGATTTTGGGGACATCGAGCGTCCAGAAACTTTTTGTCGGCAGGTGCGAACCGCTCACCCACATCTGAATACCGTGCGCCGCCCACGAGATGCTGGTGGCCGCCAAGAACTCGGTGGCGTTGATCACTGCCTTGTCAATCGAGGGGTAGGTGTGTTCGTCATAGTCGAATGGATTCGTGGAACCGGTCCGGATGTCGACAACAAGATCCGTTAGTATCGCCAGGTGGTACTCCAGGTTTCGACGCATTTCATCACCGTATGTCTCGTCCAATTGAATGCGGACGGGTTCGGACAGAATCGGATATTGAACCAGAAGCGCGACCGGACCCATCCGCATCGCCCACTCGATCTCGGCGTTGAGGTAGGCCCGAAGTCGCTTTTCACCGGTGCCTTTGGTGCGGCGAATTGTGCTGATTCCACAGCGTGACCAATCCCGAAAGGCCCAAATCGTTGCCTCGGTGATGAGGCCGTCACGGCTACCGAAGTGGTACGGAATCATCGACTGCTTGACCTGCAACCGATCACACACGATTCGCGCGTTGAAATCAGACGGTCCTGATTTGACCATTTCGTCGATGGCGAGAAGAATGAGCCGTTCGCGCGTCCCGATGTCGTTCCCCATCAATTCCTTCACTCCGTTGAGTGCGGGCGAGAGGTGAAGTTCGGGCACGGGGGCATCGAGGCGGGGGCGAGGCACTCCGTGAGCATAGCAACCAATCCGTACTAAATTGGTTAGCACTTCAGTTTTTAGTTGCACCCACGCGAATGCCCGAACTACACGGTCCGGGCATTCGCGTGAAACGGTGCGTCGATTAGTCGGTCGGCATGACGTCGATGGGCATGACGTCCATGGGTTCGGGAAGTTCGATAACGCCCTCGACCAACGTGATGACGGTCTGCCACCACATGTCCACTCCGGTTAAGGCGACACCGGGGACAAGCCACACCGTGCCCGACTGATCCCACACCATCAGTAGCGCGGGTTTGGCGGAATCGATGGTGACCGTCTGGACCTCGAGTTCGGGCTCGCTGGGAAGCGGCATCGGTTCGACGGTCGGTTCGACGGTCGGTTCGACTCCGGGCTCTTCGGTCGGTTCGACACTCGGTTCTTCGCCGGGTTCGGCCGATTCGGTCGGTACCGGCTCGGTCGGGGTTTCGGATTCGGACGGAACGGGCTCTGTGTCGGTCGTTTCTGAAGGGTCAACCGTGTCGCCTTCCGCCGCGGAGACCGAGTCGTATTGCGCTCCGCTCGAGCGAACCATCGGCGAACCGTTGTACAAGCCACTCGGGCCTGACCCGTACCAACGCCAGTCCGACAATCGATCGACCGCGGCGGCGTCCGAGATCGTGTCGTACTCTCCGACATCAACCACCGAGACGGAATGCCCTTGAGCCCACGAGATTTCCCCGTTACCCGACCACGAGATGGACCATTCGACCGCGGTCGGCTGACCGTCAACGACGAGCGAAACGCTGGCGAAGGAAGACCATTCATCGACCGAGACAACGATGTCTGATTCGGTAAAGGACACGTCCATTGCGGTGAAGAAATCAGCGGCCAGGGCGCGGGTTTCCGATTCGTCGGGGTTTTTCCCGGTCACGGCGGGTTCATATTCGAGACACTCTATGTACGCGTCGGACCCCTTTCCGACCTTTCTCTCCGCAAGGCATTCTTGCTCTGGATAGGCGGCAGGATTCGAGTACCACCACGAACCGGTACCGGACCAGCTCACGCTAACCCCGGGGGACATTCCGTCTTCCGAGCCCACGAAATACGCGGGGTAGGCGGCGTCAAAATACTGCGATCGCTCGACGGGTCCGGCCACGCCAAAGTGTGCCGCTGCAGAAAGCGCCACCGACTCGGGACTTCCGGCCAGTTCGAGGCGATAGACGTGTCCGCGTCCGCCCGTCGTCGCCAGAGACTCCCCTGCGATGTACTCGTAGGACACGTACGGCATCGACATCATTTTCGCGTCACCCGTTGATTCGGCGGCGGACATCGATGCGGGATTCGTCCCTTCCGCCAGTTGGATGAGTGGCCCACCCACACCGGACAGGGAAGTCGAGAGCACGACGGTTGCGGCCGCTGCGGCAGCGACACCACCGCCGAGCGAGCGACGTGCGCCGGTCGAGGTCGTCAGCCACCAATCGCGAAGGGGATTGCCGGTGGCGGATCCGTCGGGGGCTTGGGCAGTTCCCGAAAACGTCTTTCCCGAAGCGGGGTCGGACGAGCGAAGGCGGTCGTCCAGATTGTCGTGTTGTGTGTTCATGCTGTGTTTATGTCCCCTGATGTCGAAATCTGTCACGACGCGTTGTCGAGGGCTGCGCGCAATTGGGTTCGAGCGCGCGCGAGCCGGACGGACACCGCGTTCGCGGTAATCCCGAGAGAGGCCGCCACCTCGGTGACACTGAGCCCATCGATCGCGGTCAGCGCCAAAACTTCACGAGCTGTTGTCGAGAGTTCATCCCACGCGGCCGCCAGCGAGATGTCGGCGACAGCCAGTGTCTCGGCGGACGGCGCTGTGTCCGGGGCGAAAAGGGTCGCCAGCAAACGCGACGCACGAGCGTTCTTGCGGCGGTGATTGGCAACGAGGTTGGTCGCGACGCGGTACAGCCACGGGAGTTCCTCGCCCACGGTCACGGTCGAGCCCTTCCGCCACGCGACGCCGAACACCTCGGAGGCAAGGTCGTCCACATCGTTCGCCTCGACGCGTCGATAGAGGAACTTCGTTATGGGGACGCGGTGTTGGTGGAAACGCGTGGAAAATTCGTCAGGGGACAACAGATCTCCTTTGTGCTTAACCCGATAATGTCACCAACCACGCAAATCTTTCCAAATTTCTCTCCACACAAACCGAGTGCCGGTGCCGAGGTGCGGGCCGAGTCACGCGGTCGAGCCGCCATCTGCCTCGATAAACTCAAGGGGTGATCCCTGTTGAGAACATCCTCACCTTCATCGCCTTTGCGCTGGTGATCATCGCGATTCCCGGGCCGTCCGTCATGTTCGCCATTTCCCGGGCGCTCGTCCTCGGTCGCCGTGGGGCGATCCTGACCGTCGTGGGTAACGGCATCGGTGTTTTCGTTCAGGCGCTCGCCGTGTCCGTCGGGCTCGGGGTGATCATCGAATCAAACGATGTGCTCCTGACGGTCATCCGATTAGCGGGTGCTGCGTTCCTCATCTATCTCGGCGTCACGGCTATTCGAAATCGGCGGGCCGGCCTCGATCTGAGCGCGCCGGCCATCGTCCCGACCAGCCGACACCTGTTGCGCGAGTCCATCATCGTCGGGCTGTCCAACCCGAAGACCATCGTGTTTTTCTCCGCGGCATTCCCCCAGTTTGTCGTGTCGAACGGAACACCGATCGTGGTTCAGATGCTTCTGTTGAGCGTCATCTTCGTGGTGTTTGGGATTTCGGGGGACGCGATCTATGCCCTGTCTGCCGGCGCTGCTCGGGATTGGTTTGCCAAATCGCCGGGCCGGGTGATCGCGATGCGGACCATCGGCGGACTCGCCATGCTCACGCTCGGAATCGTGACCGCGCTCCTTCCTGAATGAGTGGACATCCCGACGATTCGAGACAATTCCGAGTAAACTGAGAACGCCGAGCAACACCGTCGGCACTCGCATTCGTTCAAACACGTAAGGATGTTCCTTCCATGAGTTTCTTCAACAAGCTTTCCAAGATGTTGTCGCGCGCCGACAAGAAGGCCGATCAACTGGCCGACCAGGCCCGCGACCTCGCCGCTGACGCGGCGAAGCGTGCCGGCGATTTCGCCGAGGACGCGTCGCGCGAAGTCAACAAATTCGCAGCCGACGCCAAGCGCGAAGGCGCCAAGGTTGTCAAGTCCGCGACCAAAACCGCCAAGGCCGTGAGCAAGGATGTCAAGAGCAAGGCCTCCGCAGCAGCCAAAACCGCTGAGGCCCGCGCAATCAAAGCGGCAAAGACCATTGCCACCGAGGCCAAGGTTGGCGGCAAGACCGTGAAGTCGAGCGCAAACTAGGTTGCCGCTGGCGTCAAGGAAGCCCTCACCGGCGCACCGGACGCGACGTGGTCGGTCGCTCAGCTTCGGGCAGAAGCAAAGAACCGCGGAGTTGCCGGTTACTCGACGATGTCCAAGCCTCAGTTGCTCAAGGCGCTGAAGTAGAAATCGTTGTTACGCGAAAGCCGGCCTTCGGGTCGGCTTTCGTCGTTTTCGGGCGCTAATCCTCGGTGCTGTCCCGATCGACGTCATTGACCGTTGCGATGATCGCGATGAGGCTGAGCACCCACGACGCCCACAGTAACACCAGCTTCCAATCGCGTTTTCCCGTCATAGTGGCCTTCACCAGGCCGAAACCGGAAAACAGTGCACTGAGGAAACCGCCGTTCGTCAGCAACTTTTTCATGACACTCCCTCCGCATTCAACGATAGTCCCGTTCGCTTTTCCTGCTTCCCCGTAACTTCGTAGGATAGGGGTATGACAGGAATCGATCGCAAGCCCCGTTCGCGCGTTGTCACCGACGGAATCGAAGCGACCACGTCGCGCGGGATGCTCCGTGCCGTGGGAATGGGCGATGGCGATTGGGACAAGCCCCAAGTCGGAATCGCGAGTTCGTGGAACGAAATTACACCGTGCAACCTGTCGCTCGGGCGACTCGCTCAGGCCGCGAAAGAAGGCGTCCATGCGGGTGGTGGTTACCCGCTCCAGTTCGGAACGATTTCGGTGTCGGACGGAATCTCGATGGGACACGAAGGCATGCACTTCTCGCTCGTCTCTCGCGAAGTAATCGCCGATTCGGTCGAAACCGTCGTCCAAGCAGAGCGACTCGACGGAACGGTTCTCTTGGCTGGGTGTGACAAGTCAATTCCCGACATGCTGATGGCGGCGGCGCGACTCAACCTTGCGAGCGCATTCCTCTACGCCGGGTCCATCGCGCCCGGCTGGGTAAAGTTGTCTGACGGCACCGAAAAAGACATCACCATCATCGACTCCTTCGAAGCCGTCGGTGCGGTCAAAGCGG
>CAMDKN010000017.1 GCA_945901035.1 Gulosibacter massiliensis
GACAATCAACGGTTCGGACGCAATCGGAGCCGCAATCACCGGTGCCGCAATCACGGGTGGTGCCGCAACCACCGGTTCTGCCACGGGCGCCGGGGCGACGGGCTGCACCACTTCGGTGACCGGTGCTGGAGCCGCGGGTTCCTCGACGACCGGTGCAGCGGGAGCCGCCGGAGCAGCCCCACCACCATCTCCGATTCGAGCGAGGGGCGCACCCACCTCGATCGTCTGGTCTTCCTGGACGAAAATTTCTTCTATCACTCCGGCCACCGGGGAGGGGATTTCGGTGTCAACTTTGTCGGTAGACACCTCCACGATTGGCTCGTCGACAGCGACGGTGTCGCCGACCTTCTTCAGCCAGCGGGTGACGGTTCCTTCGGTGACGCTTTCGCCGAGTGCCGGAAGATTGACGTTCGTGCTCATCGTGATCTGTTCTCCTTGACCGTGGGTTACATCCCGTGAAGCGGCTTGCCCGCGAGGGCAAGGAACGCTTCACCGAGTGCTTCGTTCTGAGTGGGGTGCGCGTGAAGGTGGGGCGCCACGTCCTCGGGGTGCGCCTCCCAATTGACAATCATTTGAGCCTCGCCAATCAGTTCTCCGACGCGGGAACCAATCATGTGGATACCCACCACGGGGCCGTCGACAACACGGATGACTTTGATAGAACCAGCGGTCTCGAGAATCGAGCTCTTGCCGTTGCCCGCGAGGTTGTAGTCATAGATCGCGATGGCTGAGTCGCCGTACTGTTCTTTTGCTTTTGTTTCGGACAGTCCGACCGACGCAATCTCGGGTTCGGAGTAGGTGACTTTGGGAATGTTGAGGTCGGAAATGACGGTGGGATTGAGCCCGGCGATGTCTTCCGCCACAAAAATGCCGTGCTGATATCCGCGATGGGCGAGTTGCAACCCGGGAACAATGTCGCCGACCGCATAAACGCCGGGGATGTTGGTGCGAAGCCGCTCATCGGTAAGAACGTATCCGCGGTCCATCGTGACACCGACGTCCTCGAAACCGCAGTTGGCCGTCATGGCTCCGCGGCCGACCGCGACGAGCAGAACGTCGGCGGTGTGTGTGACTCCGCCTTCCAAGGTCACGGTGACACCTTTCGCGTCTTGAGTCGCGCTCTCGAATCGCACGCCCGTCGAAAACTCGATACCGCGCTTGCGATAGGCCCGTTCGAACTGTTTGGAGACGGACTCGTCTTCGTTGGGGACGAGGCGGTCCAGTCCTTCGATGATGGTGACTTCGGTTCCCCAGGAACGCCACACCGATGCGAGTTCGACGCCGATGACGCCACCGCCGAGAACAATTGCGCTGGTGGGGACATAGTCGAGAGTGATCGCCTGTTCGGAGGTCAGGATTCGCCCGCCGATGTCGAGACCAGGGAGTGTCTTCGCGTACGACCCGGTCGCGAGGACCACGTTTTTCCCCGTGAGAGTGGTGTCGCCGACCTGAACGGTGGTGGCGGAGGTAAGCGTTCCAAAACCGTCGTAGGTCGTGATTCCGCGAGCCTTGAGGAGACCCTGCAAGCCCTTGAACTTGGAGTCGATGATGCCCTGTCGGTAACTCGACACCGCGGCGACGTCGATTCCCGTCAGCAGCGCTCCGACACCGAATTTCGCCGCGTCACGGACATTGTCCGCAATCTCAGCCGAGTGAAGAAGCGCCTTCGTCGGGATACAACCTACGTGGAGACATGTGCCTCCGACCTTGTCCTTCTCAACGAGCGCGACGCTCATTCCCAGTTGACTCGCGCGAAGTGCGGCTGAATAGCCCCCGCTTCCGCCGCCCAGAACGACGAGATCTACAGCTACGTCAGTCACCAACACTCCTAGATAATCTGTGGGGAAACGGGCCGGTGCGGGTCGCACGGAAGCCCAGTGTGAACCGCCTTAGAGCCTACCTCGTATTACGGGGAGCAACCGCCAGGCGTTGAACCGTTGCGATGAGTGTCCGAACCATCGTTCCCGTCGCGCCTTTGGGGGTATACCCATAAGGGGCGCTGCCATTGTTCGCCGGTCCGGCGATGTCGAGGTGGGCCCACGGGATTCGCTTGCCCGTATCGTCGAGTCCGACGAATTCGCGGAGAAAGACTCCTCCGATAAGCATTCCCCCGGCGGTGTTCCCAACCTTGGCGTTGGCGATGTCGGCGACTTCGCTCGCGATAATGGGCAACAGGTAATCGGGAAGAGGCATCGCCCACGCCTCTTCACCCACGGCACCCGCGGCGCCGGTGATGACGGACGTCAGCGCCGTATCGCCCATCGCTCCCGCGATTCGATCCCCCAGCGCAACGCGCGCGGCTCCGGTGAGAGTTGCCACATCGATGATGTAATCGGGTTTTTCTTCACTCGCGGCAACCAACCCGTCGGCGAGCACCACCCGACCTTCGGCGTCCGTGTTGGTGATTTCGACCGTTTTCCCGCCCCGAATCGTCAGCACGTCGTTCGGCCGAACAGCGGTTCCCGACGGCATGTTCTCGGCAATGCACAACCACGCCGTGACGGCAATCGGTGCCGACAGTTGTGCCAGTGCCCGAGTCACGGCAAAAACCGTCGCAGCGCCAGTCATGTCGTATTTCATTCCGATCATCGAGTTCGCTGGTTTCAGTGACAATCCGCCCGTATCGAACGTGATGCCCTTTCCGATGAGGGCGACGTGTCGCTGGGCCCCCTTGGGTGCGTAGCGGACGACGACGAGCCTCGGAGGCCGGGACGAGCCAGCGCCGACTCCCACTATTCCGCCGTAACCGCCGCGCTCGAGGGCCTTCTCATCGAGTACCTCGACCGTGAGGTTCTCGCCTTTCGCGAGATCGACGACGCGACGGGCGAGTTCGTCGGGGCTGAGCACGTTGGGGGCTTCCGTCACGAGGTCGCGAACGATTTCCACGGCGTCGACTCCGGGGCGAATCAGGCCCACATTCGGCACCGAGCCGGAAACGACGGTGATGGAGGTGATGAGCGGCGCGCTGTCACTCGACTTCCGTGTCATCGTCTTCGTCGCGCCCAACAGCGCACCCTCGGCGACCGCGGTGGCGTCCGCGGTGTTCTTTGTGGGGATGTGAATCACGACATCTCCCGACAGTGACCGACACGCCGTCCCGGCGGCATATCGAATGGCCGATGTGGACGGCTCGCCCGTGGACACTCCCACCAGAACAACAGTTCGATAACCAGACCACGACGGTGCGGGGATGGTCGAGACAGAGTCCTTCCCGGCGTCGAAACCTAACCGCTCGATTGAATCGGAAATCCACCGACCTAATTTGCCGCGCGCGCGGTGAGTCGGTGCTCCGTCTGCGTGAGGGGACACGCCGACTACGAGAACATCACCAGAAACCAACGAGCGAGAGTGAGTGAGTGAGGTCATGTTTCCCAGCGTAAGCGAGTCCCCCGCGATACCGCCGTAGCATGGAGATATGAGCATCGGTCGGCAGGTTTTTCGCGACGTGAGCACGGACGTTCCGCGAGGACTACCGCTCGTCATTTTGCTAACGGGTTTCATCGACGCGGGTCGTTCGGTTGCCACTGCCTCACGGCACCTTATTGATTCCACCACTCACGAACGGGTGTGGGTGTTCGATAACGACGAACTTCTTGATTACCGAGCCCGCCGGCCCACGTTCACTTTTGAACGCACCAAACTGACCGACTACCGCCCACCCGAACTTGTGCTGCGCCTCGTCACCGACGAACTGGGTCGTCAATTCCTTTTGCTGTCCGGGTACGAGCCCGACTATCGATGGGAGGCTGCCGCCGAAGCCGTCGTCACCGCGATTGAGCTGTTTGAGGTTTCTGCGACAACCTGGGTGCACGCAATCCCGATGCCCGTGCCACACACTCGGCCGGTGGGGATGACCGTCAGCGGGAACAGGGACGAACTCATCGAGCAGTATTCGGTGTGGAGGCCGACCACCGAGGTACCCGGCACATTCGTCCATCTCGTCGAGTTCATGCTCACCGCACTGGGACACCCCACGTCGGGATTCGTGCTCTTGATTCCGCACTATCTCGCCGACGCGGATTACCCGGCCGGAACCGTCGCGGTTCTCGATGCGATCACGACGGGAACGGGAATATCGCTTCGGACCGACGCGTTGAGAGAATCGGGTCGGGAGTTTTTGACCGACATTGCCGATCAGGTGACCGACAACCACGAACTAGCGAAGTTAATCTCAAACCTGGAGAGCAGACACGACACCTACATGATCGACAATCCAGCCCCGTCTCCGTTTGTGGACGGAGAGGGTCACGTCCCGAGTGCCGAGAGCATCGCCGCCGAGTTGGAAAACTTCTTGCGCACGCGCGGAACGTCGGATGATTAGTCCACAGTGGTAAACTAGACAACAGAAAGACCCCGCGTCAGTGACTCCGCCAATTTGACACGGGGGTTTCTACTGCCCGAAAGAGGAATCCTGCATGGCCGAGGCCAATTTTTTTACCAATTTGTTCAAGCGCAATTCCGGCGAGCCGAGTGAACCCGTAAAGCCTGCTGCTAAGCCTGCTGCTAAGCCTGCTGCTAAGCCTGCTGCTAAGCCTGCTGCGAAGGCTCCGGCTAAGCCTGCTGCGAAGGCTCCGGCTAAGCCTGCTGCGAAGGCTCCGGCTAAGCCTGCGGCGAAGGCTCCGGCTAAGCCCGCAGCCAAGGCCCCGGCAAAGTCGGGGACAGCAGCAACCGACGAGCCCAACCTCGACGATCCCCTCATCGACGAAGAATTCGATGTCATCATCACGGTCGGTGACGACAACATCGTCGTGGTCGAAGACACCAGCGTTCCCGATCTGGACGAGCCCATCGTATTGACGGACGAAGAAGCCGACGACGTCAAGACGGTGCTCACCGCGACGCTCAAGCCCGGCGCGATCCACATTTCGGCCGGCGACGACGAAATCCAATCCGTGGGAACCATGATCACGGGAGCAACGGCAGACCCGGTCAAGGACTACCTCAAGCAGATCGGTCGGGTCGCACTCCTCAACGCGGAACAAGAAGTCTCGCTTGCGCTGCGAATCGAAGCGGGACTGTTCGCCGAAGAAAAATGGGCCAACCTCAGCGGTGCCCGCCAGATCTCGAAGGCCGGACGCGAATTGCGAATCATTGCGGATGATGGTGAGCGCGCGAAGCGACACTTGCTCGAGGCCAACCTGCGTCTCGTTGTGTCGCTCGCCAAGCGATACACCGGTCGCGGCATGCAGTTTCTCGACCTCATCCAAGAAGGAAACCTCGGGTTGATTCGTGCGGTTGAAAAATTCGACTACACGAAGGGCTTTAAGTTTTCGACCTATGCGACGTGGTGGATTCGTCAGGCGATCACCCGCGCAATGGCCGACCAGGCGAGGACCATCCGTATTCCGGTGCACATGGTTGAAGTCATCAACAAGCTCGCACGCGTGCAGCGCCAACTGTTGCAGGATTTGGGTCGAGAACCGACGCCACTGGAGTTAGCAAATGAACTGGACATGACACCAGAAAAGGTGGTCGAGGTCCAAAAATATGGCCGTGAACCGATTTCGCTGCACACCCCGTTGGGTGAAGATGGTGACTCTGAGTTCGGGGACTTAATCGAAGACACCGAGGCAATCGTCCCGCTCGATGCGGTCGCAAACCGCATGCTCCTCGTTGCACTCGAATCCGTTTTGGATTCGCTGTCCGAGCGCGAATCCGGTGTGATTCGGATGCGATACGGACTCGGTGACGGGATCCCCAAAACGCTCGATCAAATCGGTGAAACTTTTGGCGTCACGCGGGAACGAATTCGCCAAATCGAATCGAAAACAATGACCAAACTGCGCCACCCCTCGCGTTCGGTCACGATTCGCGAGTTCCTCGAGTGAAGACCGAGCTCGCCTTTTTCCTCGCGAGAGTGATCGGGGGGCTTGCTGCACGGGTCGGATCCTGGGTGGGAAACGGCTCGGTGATTGGTGGGCGTATCGCCCTCATGGTGATGCCCACGTTCATTGCGCGCGCCCGTCGAGACCTGGATTTTCCGATTGTTTTCGTGCTGGGTTCCAACGGGAAAACAACGACGTCAAAGTATGTGACGCAGCTCGCTGAGTCCGCCGGTGAAACGGTGCTGACGAACGTGGCGGGATCCAACATGCGATCGGGAATCGCGGCACTGGCCGTCGGCTCGTGGAGAGCAATCCGCCGGGGTGCCTATTCTCTGGGTGTCTTCGAGGTCGATGAGGGTTACGCCGCGATGCTCGGACGCGAACTCTCGCCCGAATTCGCTCTGGTGCTCAACGTTCAAATAGACCAAATTTACCGGCTGCACGAACCCGAACGGGTGCGGGACATGTTCCGCAACGCTTTCCCGTACGTGACCCAGCACCTGGTCGTGAACGGAAACGACGGACTATTGGTGGACGCATCCTCGAACGTCGACGACGGCACGTCGGTGAGTTTTTTCGGTGTCGATTCGGGCATCCCGGTTTCGACCCTCGGGTTGGCAGAGCCCCGTCCGATGGAACCGACGCGCCTGGGGACTGCTCTCTCGGTGACGACGGACCACACGTACGTTGCGACTCAGGGTAACGAGTCGACGGTGCTGTCCGTTCCGACGACAGGGGTTCATTTCGCGCTCAACGGAGTCGCTGCACTCGAAATGGCGCGCCACCTGATCGACGATCGGACCTCGCTGGCGCAACACGGGGAACACCTGTCCCACGCGCAACCCGCGTTTGGTCGTGGTGAAACCATCACGAGCGGTAACGCTAAATTCGAGATCATCTTGTTCAAGAATCGGCCGAGCCTCCAGTTGAATTTGAATGCCCAAAAAGACGCAGCGGACACCGTTGTTATCGCCTTTGACGAGCACAGTCGAGACCCCTCGTGGCTGTTCGCCGTCGATTACTCGGCCCTTAGCCGCGTCGATGTGGTCTCCGGCGAAAAGGCGGATTTCTTTGAACTCGCGCTGAAATATGCGGACGTCGAGGTTGGAGCCAGCAACACCAACATCGTCGAGGTGGTTTCCGAACTCGACACGAGGTATCGCGACGCTCCGCCCAGCGTCCACCGGCTTTTTCTCGACGCCAAACAGATGACCGCGGTGCGAGGCTACTTTGGGCGAAAGATGGATGTGAAGAAATGAGTGCCGTTCGAATCGGAGTGGTGTTTCCGACCACGTTCAATCTGAACGCCGATGCCGCGAATGCTCAGGTGCTCGTCAAGCGTCTTCTGCTATCCGATGTGGACGCCGAGGTTGTGCCGCTCGACATCGATGCCATGGCCGCCACGGTGTCGGTAGACGCGCTGATCGTGGGATCCGGTTCGTCATCCAACGTCTCGGCGCCCGAAACGGCATCACCGCGTGTGCGCGACTTCCTGAAAGCCGCACTGTTGGCGGAAACCCCCATCCTCGCCGTGTCCAACGGTTTCCATCTGTGGGGCAGCCTGACCGCTAAAGACGGACAGACCATCGCCGGTTGGGACCTGGTCCCAGCCCACACTCTTTTCGGAGCAACCCAACACGTGACGATCGGCGTGCAGGTCACGACCGCGTGGGGAACGCTGGTCGGGGTGGAAAACCACAACGCGACCGTCGTCCTCGACGGGTGCGACCCGCTGGGGACGGTGACGCACGGGGTGGGGAACAACTCGGGCGGAGTGGACGGGATTCACTTCGGTTCGCTCTGGGGAACTCACATCCACGGCCCCGTGTTCGCTATGAACCCATTCCTCGCGGACGAATTCGCTTCGCGGGTTCTCGGACGGCTTGGCCTCGCTTACGCTCGCGGCGAACGCCTGGCTGAGCTCGACCAGTTGTCGGTCGGAACATCGGAGCACCTCGTTCGGCTGCAGACGCCCTAACCCCGGTGACCCGTCAACCTGCCGTTGGGCTCGGATGTCGAGAGCGAAGCCGGCCGCTTAGTTCGCTTGGTCGGTGATCAGCCGGTCGGTCTCGTCGAGCCATTCGAGGGCTGTCGGTTCAAGAGCGGCTTTGACCTGTCCCGCGTGGTGTCCGCAGAAAAAGAGTTCCCCGGACTGAAGACGTACTCGAACATAAGCCTGAGCGCCGCACGAGTCACAACGGTCAAGCCCGTTGAGCTGGGGCATTGTGGTGATGTCAGAGGCTGAGTTCAGAGAAGTCATGTACGTCCTTTCGATGTCTCTATTCCATCATGCCCCGACGACATTTCCGGTCGATTCGGCGCAGGTTTCGCCGACGGCGTAAAACCACTCCACAGCGACGGAGAGCCTGCCGTTCGTGTCGCCGGTGCTCGCCTAATGTGGTGGGTGCCCCTGTAACGAAAGTCTGTGCTGTGTCAACCGATTATTCCGCCCGCCATCTCAGCGTCCTCGAAGGACTCGAGGCGGTACGAAAGCGCCCGGGCATGTACATCGGTTCGACCGACGAACGCGGGTTGATGCACTGCCTCTGGGAAGTGATTGACAACTCGGTCGATGAAGCACTGGCGGGACACGGTTCCTCCATTGGGGTAACTCTCCATCCCGACGGCAGTATCGAAGTTCACGACACCGGTCGAGGAATACCCGTCGACATCGAGCCACGGACGGGACTTTCCGGTGTCGAAGTGGTGTTCACCAAGTTGCACGCGGGGGGAAAGTTTGGTTCGGGCTCGTACACCGCGTCGGGTGGTCTGCACGGAGTGGGCGCTTCCGTGGTTAACGCGCTGAGCGAACGCCTCGATGTGTTCGTCGATCGGGGCGGTTCGACGTTCACGATGTCGTTCCACCGCGGTGAACCCGGAATCTTCGACGACACCGACTCCATGAGCCCGCGAGCGCCGTTCACTCCCTACATCGAAAACTCGGAATTGCGCGTGGTCGGCAAAACCGCAAAGGGTGTGACCGGGACTCGCGTGCGGTGGTGGCCAGACCCCGAGATTTTCGGGACGTCGACCCTCATCGAACTCGAGTCTCTTCTCGCCCGAGCACGACAGACGGCGTTCCTCGTCCCGGGGTTGACACTGGAAGTGTCCGATGAGCGATCGGACACCATCGACAGGCACGCTTTCTCGTTCGCGGGGGGTATCGCCGAATTCACCGAGTTCCTCGCACCGGACGGCGCGCTGACGTCGGTGTGGCGGTTGACGGGGGACGGCACGTACACCGAGACCGTCCCGGTGCTCGATGACGCCGGGCACATGGTGTCCACGGACGTCGAACGCTCCTGTCACGTCGACATTGCGCTGCGCTGGGGAGACGGCTACGAATCCGTTCACAAATCGTTCGTCAACATCATTGCGACCCCCAAGGGCGGAACCCACGTGTCGGGATTTGAGCAGGCGATCGTCAAGGTGCTTCGCGCGGAGGTGGACAAGAACTCTCGCCGGCTCAAGGCCGGAAATGACAAGTTGGAGAAAGACGACATCCTCACGGGGTTGACGAGCGTGATTACCGTGCGCGTCGCCGAGCCACAGTTCGAAGGACAGACCAAAGAGATTCTGGGCACGCCCGCCGTTCGGCAGGTGGTGTCGAACGTGGTGATCGCGGCGCTGGAGGCCAAATTCGCCTCGACCAAGCGTGAGGATAAAGCGCAAACGGCCCTCGTCCTCGACAAGATCGTCGCTGAAATGAAGAGCCGCATCTCGGCCCGCGCCCACAAGGAAACGCAGCGTCGAAAGAACGCGCTCGAGTCGTCGACGCTTCCCGCCAAACTCGTCGATTGTCGCTCGGACGATTTCGAACGCAGCGAACTCTTCATCGTCGAGGGCGACTCTGCACTCGGCACGGCCAAGCTCGCCCGCGATTCCGAGTTTCAGGCGTTGCTTCCCATCCGCGGCAAGATTCTGAACGTCCAAAAGGCGTCGGTGTCGGACATGTTGTCGAACACCGAGTGTGCGTCGATTTTGCAGGTGATTGGCGCGGGCAGCGGCCGCACCTTTGACCTGAGCCAAGCGCGCTACGGCAAGGTCATCATCATGAGCGACGCGGACGTCGACGGCGCGCACATTCGGACGCTCCTCCTCACACTGTTCTTCAAGTACATGCGGCCGCTCGTTGACGCTGGCCGGGTCTATGCGGCGGTGCCTCCGCTCCATCGAATTGTCGCCATGAACCCGGGGTCGAAACCCAACGAGGTGATTTATACCTATTCCGAGGCCGAACTGCACGCGCGGCTCGACGGGTTGCGCAAAGCGAACCGCAAGTGGCAAGAGCCCATCCAGCGCTATAAGGGTCTGGGGGAAATGGACGCCGACCAACTTGCCGATACGACGATGAGTCTCGAACACCGCACGCTGCGCCGAGTGCGAATCGCGGACGCCGAACAATCGACGGCGATGTTCGAGCTGCTGATGGGGAACGAAGTGGCACCTCGACGAGAGTTCATCATCGATGGGGCGCTCGACCGAGACCGAATCGACGTTTAGCGCAGACGAGTTCCCAGGATAGACACGACATCCGGAAGCGGAGCGCCCGTTCCATCGCGTTTTCCGACATCGTCCGGCAGGTCGCGGGCGGTGCCGTCCGTCGCTGAGGCCCGCGGATCGAAACCAACGAACGCCATCGAAAGCCCGATCTCGCCCTTGAGGAGCGTGTGCGAGCGGACACCGCTGGTGGCCCGACCCTTGGCGGGGAATTCGCTCAGGGGAGTTACCTTGGCGCGGCCCGGATCCGCCCCGGTCAGCGTGGCGCCCGCGGCGGTTACGGTCACAACACGGACTTCGGGAGACGGTTCGACGCTGGCGAATGACACAACGGTGTCGCCATCGGCCAGTTTGATTCCGGCGACACCGGCTGCACCCACGCCCTGGGGGCGAACGCTCATCGCGGCGAAGTGCAGCAACTGAGTCTGGCGGGTGACGAACACGAGTTCCTGCCCGTCCGGCGCTGGGTCGGCTCCAACGACCTCGTCGTTGTCATCGAGGTTGATGATGGCGAAATCGGCGCGAGCGGGGAAGGACGCCGGATCGACTCGTTTGACCGTTCCGCGGCGGGTCCCGAGCGCGAGAGCCACCTCGGAAATCTCGACAATCGTCACGATGCGTTCGCCCGTGGCCAAACCGAGAATGTAGTCGGTGGCGACGGACCCGCTCGCAAATCCGACCGTTCCAGAAGATGACGGCAGGGCAACGGGGGAGAAGCGAATCAATCGCCCGCGGGTGGTGATCGCACCTAGTTCTCCGCGCGTCGAACTGCGAACGGCGGCTCGGACGACATCGTGCTTTACTCGCTTTGTCGCGGGGGAGAACTCCGCGGTCACGGTGGTGCGCAACAACTTGCCGGTCGCGGTCAAAATCACGGTGCAGGGCGTGTCTTCGACTTCAAGTCCCTGACTGGCGATTGCGCCGACGACCGGCACATCATCCCCGTCCAGAAGTGTGGTCCGACGGGGGGTGCCGTACTTCGTCGCGACGTCCGCCAGTTCGTCCGACACCAGGGTTCGAAGTGAGCCCTCGCTCGACAACAGAGTGGTGAGAGCCGCGATGTCCACGACGAGCGCTTCTCGTTCGGTCTCCAGATCGAGTCGCGAGAACTTGGTCAATCGGCGCAGTCGAAGTTCGAGAATGTAGTCGGCTTGAATTTCGGTGAGATCGAATGTGTTCTGCAGACTGGCGCGGGCCGCATCGGCATCATCCGAGGCGCGGATCACGGCGATGACCGAATCGATGTCGACGATGGCGCGCAGCAACCCGTCGACCAGGTGCAGGCGTTCGGTCTTGCGGTCGAGGCGAAAGCGTGATCGGCGGGTGACAACCTGCAGCCGGTGGGCGATGTACACCCGCAGCATCTCGACCAAACCGAGCGTCAGCGGTTTCCCGTCAACCAACGCGACGTTGTTGATGGAGAACCCGTCTTCGAGCGGGGTGAGTCGGTACAACTGATCGAGCACCGCTTCGGGGGAAAATCCGGTCTTGACTTCGATGACCAATCGGAGCCCGTTTTTACGGTCAGTGAGGTCGACCACGTTCGAGATTCCGGTGATCTTTTTCTTGGTGACTCCGTCTTTGATTCGTTCGATGACCCGTTCGGGACCGACCAGATAGGGAAGTTCCGTGACCACGATTCCGGTCTTCCGAGCGGACACCTGCTCGATCGTCGACCGTGCGCGGGTGCGGAACGTGCCTTTCCCGCTCGAATAGGCGTCACGTATTCCGTCCAATCCAACGATGATTCCACCGCTCGGCAGGTCGGGCCCGGGAATGAATGTCATGAGGTCGTCGAGGCTGGCGTCGGGGTGTGCCAACAGGTGGCGGGCCGCGTCGATCACTTCGACCAAATTGTGCGGGGCCATGTTCGTCGCCATTCCCACAGCGATCCCCGCTGCGCCGTTCACCAACAGGTTCGGGAACGCGGCGGGCAATACGTCGGGTTGCAGTAGTTGCCCGTCGTAGTTGGGCACGAAATCGACGACGTCTTCGTCGAGGCTGTCCGTCATCGCGATTGCCTCGGGCCGCAGCTTGGCTTCGGTGTATCGTGACGCCGCGGGACCGTCGTCCAGTGAACCGAAGTTTCCGTGACCGTCCACGAAGGGCACGCGGAGGCTGAACGATTGGGCGAGGCGAACCAGTGCGTCGTAAATAGCGCTGTCTCCGTGAGGGTGTAGCTTGCCCATGACTTCGCCGACGACTCGGGCGCTCTTGACATAACCCTTGTCGGGGCGGAGTCCCATTTCCGCCATCTGATAGATGATGCGTCGCTGAACGGGCTTCAATCCGTCGCGGGCGTCGGGCAGAGCGCGAGAATAGATGACGGAGTAGGCATACTCGAGGAATGACCCCTGCATCTCGTGGGACAGGTCGACATCATCGATGCGTTCGGAAAAAGAAGGGATCTCGCTCACAATGACCCTGACTTTACCCGTGATCCCACCCACGGACCGTTGCCTCGCGGACGTGTTGGGGAGTTCCTTTCGATCGGTCCGAGGAGAAGCCAACGCTCTGGGGCTGCCCCCCGCGCGTCGGACGGTCATCGTCTTGGTCGACGGACTCGGTTCCGCCAACCTTTCTTTTCGCGCTGCGCACGCGCGCCACCTCGGTCGCCTGAACCGATCCGACGTCGCCAGCGGTTTTCCGACCACCACCGCATCGGCACTGACCTCGCTCATGACGGGCGTGGATCCCGGTCTCTCGGGCATGGTCGGATACGCGATCCGCGATCCGGATTCGGGACTCGTTGTCAATCAACTGTCCGGGCTTGATTCGTTGGTCATTCCGTCGTGGCAACCCGTTCCGACTCTGTG
>CAMDKN010000018.1 GCA_945901035.1 Gulosibacter massiliensis
AGCACCCAACCAGAAGACCCGGAAAACGATTCCGAGCCCGGCGCCGATCCACACCGCTGTCAACAACCACAGTCCGTCGGACCACGGCAGTGCCGAAAAACCAATCGGCGTGTAGGTGCCCGCAATGAGGACGAAGATGTTGGCGTGATCGAGCCGTTTGAGGACCGCCCGGGCCTTCGGTGTCCACTCAATTCGGTGGTACGACGCTGATGTGCCGAACATCAAGAGGGACGAGATCGCAAATGCGACACTCGACCACGTTGCGGCGGGCCCGTCGGCGAGAGCGACGAGAACCAGACCGAGGAAAGCAACAATCGGAAGTGCCCCCAGGTGAAACCAGCCACGCAACAGGGGCTTGACCTCGTGTTCGGCCAACCTGCTCGTGTTCACCGTGTCCGGTGAACCGGTCTTCAGCGTGGATGCCATTTCTCCACCCTAGTCACCGCTCTATTCGCGCACCGTGCCCTCAACACCATTAGTCTGATGGGTACGCCCATGAGCGTGACCGATCAATTCTGAACGATGAGAACGAGGACGCCGATGTCCACCACCACGATTGACAGCCTGCTGAACGAGAATCGCCGTTTCCCACCCACCGCCGAGTTTGAGGCGAGTGCCATTGCTCAACCGAGCCTGTACGAGGCTGCCGCCGTGAATCGGCTCGAATTCTGGGCCGATCAAGCGCGTTCCCTGCACTGGCACACGCCGTTCACCGAAACCCTTGACTGGTCTGGTGCGCCTGTTGCCAAGTGGTTTGCGGACGGTCAAATCAACGTCGCCTACAACTGTCTCGATCGTCACGTGGACGCGGGGCTTGGTGACCGCGTCGCGATTCAGTTCGAGGGCGAGCCGGGCGACTCGCGCGCCATCACCTACCGAGAACTCACGGACGAGGTTCGAAAAGCGGCGAACCTGCTCGCCAGTCTGGGCGTCGGTCAGGGCGATCGCGTCGCGATTTACATGCCCATGATTCCCGAGGCAATCGTGGCGATGCTCGCGTGTGCCCGCGTCGGCGCAATTCATTCCGTGGTGTTCGGGGGATTTGCCGCGGAAAGCCTTCGCGCGCGAATTGAGGATGCCGAGGCCAAACTCGTCATCACCGCCGATGGTGGTTACCGCAAGGGCACTGTGTTCAACCTCAAGAACGCGGTGGACGAAGCCGTTGCCCAAACTCCGACCGTCGAGAAGGTTCTCGTGGTCAAGCGCGGCGGGAACGACATCGACTGGGTGGACGGGCGTGATGTGTGGTGGCACGACGAAATGGCGCTGATGTCCGATGACCACATCGCGCACGCTTTCCCCGCCGAGAACCCGCTCTTCATTTTGTACACCTCGGGAACGACGGGAAAGCCGAAAGGAATCCTGCACACGAGCGGTGGCTATCTGACCCAAGCGGCGTTCACTCACCGCACCGTGTTCGACCTCCACGCCGACACGGATGTCTACTGGTGCACCGCCGACATCGGGTGGGTCACCGGCCATTCCTATGTGGTGTACGGACCTCTCGCCAACGGCGCGACCCAGGTGATTTATGAGGGAACCCCCGACTTCCCCGCCCCCGGACGCTGGTGGGACATCATCGAAAAGCACCGCGTGTCGATTTTGTACACGGCCCCGACGGCGATTCGGTCCTTCATGAAGGCGGGTCGCGAAATCCCCGACGCCCGCGACCTGTCATCACTAAGGGTCTTGGGTTCCGTCGGCGAACCCATCAACCCCGAAGCATGGATGTGGTACCGCGAGGTGATCGGCGGAAACAACTGTCCCATCGTCGACACCTGGTGGCAGACCGAGACGGGGGCCATCATGATTTCCCCTCTGCCGGGAATCACGGCGACAAAACCCGGCAGTGCGCAGGTTCCCATTCCGGGGATTTCGGTCGACGTGCTCGATGACAACGGGGTTACGGTCGGCTCGGACGCCGGTGGGCTTCTCGTCGTCACGGAACCGTGGCCGTCGATGCTGCGCGGCATCTGGAAGGACCCCGAGCGCTTCGCCGAAACCTACTGGTCGACGTTCGCGGGAAAGTACTTCGCGGGCGACGGCGCTCACCGCGACGCCGACAACGACGTGTGGCTTCTCGGACGAATCGATGACGTCATGAAAGTGTCCGGGCACCGCCTGTCGACCATGGAAATTGAGTCCGCACTGGTGTCGCACCACGCGGTCGCCGAATCGGCCGTCGTCGGTGCCGCGGACAACATCACCGGGGAGGCTGTCGTCGCATTCGTCGTTCTCACGCGTCAGGCACAATCGACCCTGAATCCTGCGGATGAAATCAACGCCCTCAAGGCGCATGTCGTGAAAGAAATCGGAGCAATTGCGAGGCCGCGGGACATCTACCTGGTCGACGACCTTCCCAAGACTCGATCGGGGAAAATCATGCGCCGCCTCTTGCGCGACATCGCCGAGGGTCGCGAAATTGGGGACACCACCACACTGTTGGACACCTCGGTGATCCGCGTCATCGACAATCAGGTGAACTGACACTCACGGTCGTTCGGAAATAGCCGTCATCCGGACGGGCGGAAAAACCCCTCTGCCATACTCGCGACCGCGGGAATGACCGTGAGGGTGATGAACGCGGGGAACAGACACACACCCAACGGAATCAAGAGTTTCCCGGGTAGTTCCTCGATGTGTCCACGGACGTCAAAACGGGCAGTGCGACGAAGTTCGGCGGCGCGATGTCGCAGCAGGTTCGCGACGGGAATCCCCGTGTTTCGCCCGATCTCTCGAATGTTGCACACGTCGTCCCATTCGTGGACGACCCCCCAACGCCGCGCACAGCTCGCGACGAGTTCGGCCGCATCCGGGGTGAGTCCGGTCACGCTCAACACCTCCGCCACGCAATCAACGAGAATCCCGGTTTCGAGAGCGGGTGTGGCGACCCGGCCGCGGAGCGCCGCCATCCACCGCCACCCGGCGAGTGTCGCACCCACACCCATGACCAAACACACCCACCCTGCTGGCGTGGTGAGCAGAAACCCAATTGCGTCGACTCCGAACAACGCCGAGGCCAGCGCGGTGGCGATCGGCAATGCCGACAACACGACAGCCGAATGGCGGGCCGCGGTCGCGGCAATGGTCACTTCACGCCGAAGCCCCTCGTTCTCGTCCAGTGCGTCCGCAACGAGCAACAACAATCGCGATTGCGGTGCTCCCGTTTCACGGGCAACGTTGACAATGTCCACCACCATGGCGTGCTGCGGAGTATCCCTCGATGGTGAGATACCCGACTGCAATCCGACGGCCAGTTGGCGGAGCTCCCGCGCATTCACGAATCGACCACGACGGCCTCCCCCGTGCGTCGAAAACGGCCGAGCCGCACTCGGTGACCGCCATCAATTCGTTCACACAACACGACGTGCGAAAATGCGACAGCGACGAGCCGCGCAACGGTGGTCGGGTCGACTCCCGCCATCATCCCCAGGGCAATCAAGCGGTCGGGGACTTCGTTGAGGGACCTGGCGTGAATGGTCGACAGCCCCCGATGGCCGGAGGTGAGCGCCAGCAAAAGGTCGATGATTTCCGCGCCGCGAACTTCGCCCACGACAATTCGATCGGGGCTCATCCGCAGAGCCTCTCGGACCAGTTCGCTCATCGTCACCCTGCCCGCACCCTCGGCATTCGGTGGCCGTGTGGTCATGGACACGGCGTGCGGATGGCGAACAGACAACTCGGGGATGTCTTCGATCACCACCACTCGTTCGTTCAGAGGGACCCGCGCGAGCAACAACTCGGTGACGGTGGTTTTGCCGCTTCCCGTCGCACCCGCGACGAGGACGGAACGACCGCCGAGCGAATCCCACAGGTCCTCGTCTTCGACGACAAAGTCAGATTCACGCAGCGGCACTACCCGCGGAAATCGCAACGAGATCAGCGCCGATCCGCGGGAAATCGGCGGCAAAACAACGTGAGCTCGGATATCGCCCGCGAGCGCCGAGTCCCCGGTGGGTTTGGCGTCGTCGACTCGCCCACCCGTTAATTCAACGAGGCCAACCCCGATTCGCCGTGCCTCGCGCGGTTCGAGACGAATTCCCGAGTCATCGAAACCGGCCGTTCGACGCACCCACACCACTCCGTTGCCATCCACGCACAGATCCCGCACATCGGAGTCGACAACCCCACCGAGAGCACCGAGTGCGGCGTGAAGAGTTGGGCTCACACTCGCATCGTGACGCCTCACACCCCACTGCACCGCGATATCAGTCAGGCCGGTGCATAACCCCCTGTCGTCACCGGTTGGGGAGAAACGCGTGTCGAGGTTTTAGGCGAACTCGACCACAAGTTCGAGTTCGACCGGTGCGTCGAGCGGCAATACCGCAACACCGACGGCGCTCCTCGCGTGTCGCCCCGCTTCGCCAAAAATCTCGACGAGCACGTCGCTCGCGCCATTCGCAACACCGGGTTGACCCGTGAAGTCGGGCTCGGAGGCAACGAAAACAACGAGTTTCACGACGCGCGTGATGCGATCGACCGACCCGATGGCGGTTTCGATGGCGGCAAGTGCATTCAACACCGCGGTGCGGGCGTAGTCGTGCGCCGCGTCAGCCGACACGGTCGAGCCGACCTTGCCTGTCGCGGGTAGCACTCCGCTGATGAAGGGCAATTGGCCGGCGGTGAACACGAGGTTGCCTGTCACCATCGCCGGCAGGTACGACGCGACGGGCTTCGCCACCTCCGGGATGACGAGGCCTAACTCGGCAAGTCGATCTGTCGCGCTCATGACCCCGAGCCTAAGCGGTCGCGGGACGTTTAAAGTAGGCCACGAGCCCACCTTCCGACCCCGACAGAATCGTGACGAGTTCCCAGCCCTCGTCCCCCCACGTGTTGAGGATCTGGGTCGGGTTGTGAATCAAAAGCGGTGTGGTCGCATATTCCCACTGGATCACGGCGGCTCCGTTTCGGAAATTCTCAGGTTGACTGGGTAATCTTGATTCTATGTCCAACCCGCTCTCGCGATTCACAACTGTTCTTGGCTCCTGGGTCGGACTCGGAATTGTCGGTCTAATCTCCGGCCTGCTCGTCACCGTGATGCTGACCCCACTCATCGCGGTTAGTGGAATCGCCATCAAAAACACGCTGTCGGTTTTCGACGCGCTACCGGACTTCATCGAGATCGGTCGGCAAGCGCAAAAAAACGAAATCTATGTGCAAACGACGAGCGACAAAGACGACGGGTACATCAAAATCGCGGATGTGTATTGGCAGGATCGCGAAGAAATCCCGATCAGCCAGATGTCCCAGTTTCTGAAAGACGCGGCCGTTGACGGGGAAGACCGCCGCTTCTTCGAACACCAGGGGGTTGACCTCCCGGGAATCATTCGCGCCGGTCTGGGAAACTTCCTCGCCGGAGGGATCACCTCGGGTGCATCGACACTCACGATGCAGGTAATCAAAAACATTTACGTTCAGCGCGCCGAAGCGTTACCCACCGAGGAAGAGCGTTTGGCCGCCTACGCCGAAGCAACCGCGACGAGCATCGAGCGGAAACTCAAAGAAATCAAGTTGGCGATCGGCCTCGAAAAGCGATTTAGCAAAGACGAAATCCTCGAGTCGTATCTCAACATTTCGGCATTCGGCGGAAACACCTACGGAGTCGAGGCGGCAGCGAAACGATATTTTGGCGTGAGTGCGGCGGACGTGACCCTGTCCCAGGCCGCGTCGCTCCTTGCGATTGTGCAGTACCCGGTTGAGCGCAACCTGGCAAAGCCCGAGAACTACGCCGCAAACCAGGTGCGCCGCGACTTCATCCTTCAACAGATGCTCTCCGCCCAAAACATCACTCAGGCACAGTACGAGGAGGCGGTCGCGATTCCCGTCGACGAAAACTTTGTCAACCTTCAAACCCCGTCGAGCGGTTGCATCGCCGGCGACAAGTACACCAAATTCTTTTGCGATTACGTCGTGAAGAACATCGCGAACTTCGAAGCGCTCGGGACCACAAAGGACGAACGCATTACCAACTGGTACATCGGCGGGTACAAGTTGTACACGACGCTCGACTATGCGCTGCAAAAAATCGCCCAAAAACAAGCGTGGCGCGTCCCGAAATCCTCCCCGATCGCGAAGATCGGGGCGGTCACCAATTCGGTTGAAGTCGGCACCGGACGCGTGCTCACGATGGCACAGAACAAACTTTTCAACGACACTCTCGAAGGCGGCGGCAAAGATGCCACCGCCGTGAACCTCTCGACCGACCGGGACTACGGTGGATCGAGCGGATTCCAAACCGGGTCGACCTACAAAATCTTCGCACTCATCGCCTGGCTCAAGTCGGGTCGTGGGCTCGGTGAACTCGTGAACGCCAGCGAGTTCAAGAAGAATCAGGCCAAGTTCCTCGACACGTGTGAAGACGGCGGCGGACCGTGGGGCGGCACCTGGGAGTTCAAAAACGACTCGACAGCGCCCAAAATCGTCTCGGTGATGAATGCGACCAAATACTCGATCAACTCCGCTTTTGCGTCGATCGCCGAGCAACTGGACCAGTGTGATATCCGCATGACCGCCGAATCCCTCGGGGTGCACCGAGCGGATGGAACGCGCGTGCAATCCAACCCCGCGGCCGTTCTCGGAACCAACGAACTCGCACCGCTCACGATGGCCAACGCGTGGGCGGGAATCGCCAACAACGGGAAATTCTGTGAGCTCGTCATTCTCGACCACGCCGTCGGACCGAACAACGAAGAACTACCTGGGCAAACCACCACTTGTAGTCAGGCGGTGGACCCCGATGTGGCTCACGCGACCATCCTCGCGATGAAGGGCGTGATGAACGGTGGCACCGGTGCCGCCTCCAATCCGGGTGACGGCGTTCCGATGATCGGCAAGACGGGAACCACCGACAACTCGACCCAGACGTGGATTGTCGTCTCGACGTCACGTGTTGCCACGGCAACCTGGGTCGGAAATATTGTCGGAAAATACCCCATGCGCCAGTTTCCCAACGGCGCGATCTATCGTCACCAGATAACCTCTGCGCTGATGCGCGCCGCCGATCGCATGTATTCCGGCGAAACCGACTGGCCGGCTCCGCCCTCACGACTGCTGCAGGGCAACGGCATCAAGATACCCGCCGTTCAGGGCCTCAGCGTCGAAGAAGCGACGACCCTGTTGGTCGGGTTGGGACTCGAAGTCGTCGTGGCCCGAACCGAACCCTCCGCAAATGTACCGATCGGGTTCGTCACGAGAACGTCACCGGGCTCGGGACAGATTATGGCGGACGGAATGACCGTCAAGATTTACACCTCGTCCGGTCCGGCGGGACTCACGATGCCTGATTTCGTGACCGTGCTCACACTGGAAGCAGACGCTGTCGCGACGCTCACGGCGTTCGGGGTTCCGACGGTGACCGTGACGTGTTCGTCAACGAACGACGCGCTTGACCCTCGAATTGGACACGTCATCGGACAGTATCCGGTCGCGGGCACAGTGCAGGAACTGACGGCGTACGTGCGCATCACGATTCTCAGGACGAGTTGTTTCTAGTGAGCATTCGCGCCGTTTTAGGCGGGTTTGTTGTGGTTGGCGCTGGACTGTTCGCCTATGCGTCGTTGGTTGAGCGAAATATGTTTGGGGTTCGCCATGAGTCGATTGATGTGCTCGAGCCGGAGGCATCCACGATCCGAGTGCTACACCTTTCCGACATTCACCTCGCACCGTGGCAACGCCGAAAGAGTGACTGGATTCGCGGGCTCGCCGAGATTGAGCCCGACCTCATCGTTATTACCGGCGATTCTCTGGGACACCGCGGCGCGATACCAGAACTGGCGCGAGCCTTGTCGGTTTTTTCGGGAATACCGGGTGTGTTCGTCCACGGTTCGAATGACTATTTCGCGCCGCGAATCCCCAATCCGTTCACGTATCTGATTCGTCCGTCCAAACCCGACCAGACCGGCGAGAAACTAGACACCGACGCACTCGATGCGCTCTATTCGTCGCTGGGTTGGCTCGACCTCAACAATGCCTCCGGGCGACTATCCGTTAAAGGTTCATCAATCCTCTTCACGGGAACAGACGACCCGCACCTCAACCTCGATCGATTGGACATCGTCGCACGATCTCTCGACGACGAACTCAGTGAAGACCTCGACCCGGTCTCCGCCGTCGTGGGTGTCACGCACGCCCCATACCGCCGCGTGCTGGACTCGCTCACGGCTCTCGGGGCGGACGTGATTTTTGCCGGGCACACTCACGGTGGGCAGGTCTGTGTCCCCGGATTCGGTGCCCTCACCACGAACAGTGACCTCCCGTTGTCGCTCGCCCGCGGTTTGGCCGTCTGGAATCGCTTTGACCGCAGAGCGTTCCTGAACGTCAGTGCGGGCATCGGGACATCGATTTTCGCCCCCGTACGTTTCGCCTGTCCCCCCGAGGCGGTTCTCGTGACCCTTCGCGCGAAGGACATCGGGTACGCTTAGGGGTTAGTTACGGGGTGTGGCGCAGCTTGGTAGCGCGCGTCGTTCGGGACGACGAGGTCGCAGGGTCAAATCCTGTTACCCCGACAAAGCAGAAGGTCCGCCACACGGCGGACCTTCTTCGTTTCTGCGGCTCGTGTCCGCCGCTAGGACGAAAACGTGATGGCGATTCCCGCGTCCGACATTTCGCGAATCGCCGCGATGGACGAGTCGGGGCTCACCCCGACGCACAGGTTGCTGAGAACCGTCACCGTGTAGCCCGCCTGCAGACCGTCCAGCGCGGTAGCACGAACACAATGGTCGGTGGCGATACCGACGATGTCGATGTGGCTCACCCGCTCCTTAGCCAGAACCGCATCGAGCGTTGCTCCGCCGGGGGTCTGCCCCTCGAATGCCGAATAGGCGGGAACCCCATCGCCTTTGTAAATTTGAACATCGATGAGTGAGGTTTCGATCGCGGGGTTGTAGGCAGCGCCCGTTGTTCCTTGAACGCAGTGTGGCGGCCAGGTCGACACCCGATCCGGCTTCGCGGCGAAGTGACCACCGTTGTCACCCGTCGGTGAGTGCCAGTCGCGCGACGCAATAACCAGCGCATACTGGCCCCGTCGCCCTCGAACATAGTCAGCGATTGCGGTCGCGGTGACGTTTCCGCCTTTCACCGCGAGCGATCCGCCCTCGGTGAAATCGTTTTGCACATCGATGACCAGCAATGTGCGCTGGATTTTTTTGTTAGAAAGAGGCAAGGTTCGACCCACAGGAGAACATGCCCGCGACGACATCATCAAGGGCCGCCTGTGCGCTGGAATCAACTTTTCCGCGGGCCACGACGACGAAGTACGTGCGTCCGTTGCCCTTAGTGTCGATCCGCCCGGCGAGCGCATACACGCCGTTGATCCACCCCGTTTTCGCTTGCACGTGCCCACGAGCGACAGCCGCCGATCCCGTGAAGCGGGTTGCGAGCGTCCCCGATTCTCCGGCTATGGGGAGTGCCTTACCGATGACGGACAGTTTCTTGTCGCCGTCGAAAATCTGAGTGACAAGTTCCACGACGGCTCGTGGCGGAAGGAGGTTCTTGGCCGATTCGCCACTGCCATCGATGATGGTTCCCCCGGTCATGTCGACACCGAAGGTGTTCAACGAACCGAGCATCAGTTGTTGGATTGAGTCGGCGCTTCCGTCAAATCCCGCCTCAACCGATGAGGCGCGAATGAGAAATTCGGCAAGGGTGTTGTCGGAATTCAGCAACATCTGCGACACCAATGACGACACGGGTGCGGATTTCACCGACGCAAGTTCGCGGGCGTTGCTCGGCGCGCTTTGGAAATCGATATCGACATCCACAGCAGTATTCCCTGCCTGCTCGAGTGCGGTGACGAACGCTCGCGCAGCGCGGCCCGCGGGATCGGTCGAGCGCGGGCTGGTCTGCATCACCGGGTTTGCACGGTCACCGTCCACCATAAAGGGAACGATGAGAGGCTGATACCCGATCGTTCGCTCCGATTCCGGCCACGACGGGTGCCATGCGTCGTCAAGGGGGAACATCGACAGATCGACGAGCACACGCGTAATCGCAGGACTTTCGGGGTATCTCTCCTGATAGGCGGACACGGTCTGAGAGGCGAGCTCAGAGAGGCTGGCCGCTCCCGAATACACACTGGCTCCACCGGCGCGAAGCGTCGGGTCGCCGCCGCCAACCACGATCACGGTGCCGGCACTGGATCCGTCGACGACTCGGGTGGTGAGGCGCCCCGCGGGTCCCAACGTGTTGAGCGCCACCGTTGCGGTCAGGATTTTGACGACGCTTCCCATGGCGATGGGCTTGTCAATGTTGTCCGACAGCAGTTGATTGCCGGTGTCGCCGTCCACCGCGAGCGCCGTCTGGGTTCCGAGCGGCCCAACCCGAAGTAACTTGCTGATGGAACAGGTCCGAACACCCTCGGGGTCGACGATTTCCGCCGGAAGCGGTCGGGCGTCGGCGGTGGGGAGGATCTGTGGTTGATTCGCCGCCGCGGTCGCAAAGTAACCGCCTGCAAACGACACTCCGGTCAGCAGAACACCGACGATTCCGAGCACAAGGAACGGGTTGCGGGCACGTTTCACCGGCGAGGGCGTAGCGCTCTGTTCCGTTGACATCGTGTTGGTCCTCCCCCTACGGCAATCGTCTCGAGCCGACTACGAGGTTCGAACTCGTGACCTTCTGTTTACAAGACAGATGCTCTACCAGCTGAGCTAAGTCGGCGATTACCCCAGAGTACCAAAGGCATCCCGAGGAACCCTTGTGTTACTGAGCGCCGGCCGCCGCAACAACGGCTCGGAGGAACTCTTCCGAACTGAATGGCAGGGGCGCTGCCGGGTCATAGGACGGGTTGAATTGCTTCCCATTAATGAGGACGGTCGGCGTTCCCGTCACACCGGGGAACTTCTTGTCCAAGTTGTTGATGGCGATGTCCCCCGAAATGGCACGTTCCGTGCTCGATTTCACCCAGTCTTTGAACGTCCCGTCGTTGATGCAGGACTCAACCTCGGGTCCCGCCCCCGCACTCGTCGCCAACTCGATGAGTTGGTCATCCGTCAAACCTTCGGTGCCTTCTTCGGGTTGATTTTTGTAGAGCGCATTATGGAAATCAAGGAACGAGTTGGGGTAGTTGTTGGCGACACACCCCGCCGCGTTCGCCGCACGCAGCGAGTACTGCGTTCCCTGCGATCGGTTGGTCAGAATCGCGATGGGGTGAATCTCGATTGTGGCGGCCCCCAGTGACAACAGTTCCGCAATCGCGGCGCTGTTGGCTTCTTCGAACTGGCGACAAATCGGGCACAAGTAGTCGACCCACAGGGCAATTTCAACAACATCCTCGGCGTTCGCGGGCGTCGCCACGGGACTCGCGTCGGCCTCCAGGGCCGGAGTCTGCACGGCAACGTTTCCGGCACCAATCTTGATTCCGTCGCTCTGCATGTTGAGCGGACCGGGGCCTGCGGGTTGGAGTCCGGACAGAATAACCGTGGCGAGCACACCGATCACCGTAAGCGCAGTAACTCCCAAACTCAATTGGATGAAGAAACGGTTCCGCTTTTCACGGGCGCTTCCTTTGAGGCGCATTTCGCGAGCCTTTTCACGGGCGAGTTCGCGGGCTTGGTTGCGGTCCGGGCGCTGTGCGTTCATTTAGGGGTTTTCCTGACTTCAAAGCGCAGTATGCGCGACTGTCGTGACAACTTCACTAGTTTATCGCGGATGCCCGTAACGGCAATTTAACCGGCGGCAATCCGCACACCTGCCACCGCGAACTCAGCGCTTATCGCCTCGACGCATCGCGATTTCGTAGAGGGTGATCGACGTCGCAATTCCCGCGTTGAGCGATTCCGTGGCCGCCCCAATAGGAATGGACACAATCGCGTCGCAATTTTCAGTGACGAGTCGGGTCAACCCTTTGCCTTCGCTGCCGACCACAATCAACAGCGGGCGATCAGCGATGTCGATTTGCGGGAGCGCCATGTCGCCGTCGCCATCGAGCCCGATGACGAAAACCCCGCGGTCTTTGAATGCCTTGATGGTCTGATTGAGGTTCGACGCCATCGCGACGGGCAAGCGCGCAGCGGCTCCCGCCGACGTCTTCCACGCCGCCGCCGTCACGCCAACACTGCGTCGCTGGGGCACGATGATGCCGTGCCCGCCGAATGCCGCCGCGGACCGGATGATCGCCCCGAGGTTGCGGGGATCCGTGATGCCGTCGAGAGCAACGAAGAGGGGAACCTCTCCCCGGCCTTCGATGTAATCGAGCAGCTCGAGTGGGTGCTTGTATTCGTAGGGCGGCACCGCCAGTGCGATCCCCTGGTGAACCGAATTCTCGCCGCACAACCGATCCATTTCGGGGCGCATGATTTCGAGGATGGCAATCCCCTTTTTCGTGGCGAGCGCCAACGCCTCTTTCACCCGGTCGTCGAATTCGACTCGCGACGCAATATACAGCGTCGTGGCAGGGACGTTGGTGCGCAGTGCTTCAAGCACTGAATTTCGGCCGTTAATGACTTCGCTGTCGCTGTCCTTGCCCCGACGAACCGTTCGTTGAGGCGCTTTGGACGACGTCTTGCCGAAGCGTTCGCGTGCTTCGGCGAGTCTCTCCTGCGCGATTTTCCGTTTCCCGGCGGGGTGCCAGGTGCGGTCCTCCGCCTTGGGTGTGGGTCCGCGTCCTTCGAGCGATCGACGCTGTTTCCCGCCCGTGCCCTTGAGGGGTCCCTTTTTCGCTTTTGCTGCTCCGGGTCGTCCTGGCTTAACCATTGATGCTCCATCGGGTTGTGTCAGCGCCGTCTTCCAGCGTGATTCCCGCGGCGTCGATGTCGTCGCGAATTCTGTCGGCCGTCGCCCAGTCCTGGTCGGAACGTGCCCGATTGCGCTCCGCTACGAGACGCTCAACCAAGACACCGAGAGCGGCCGTGGTCGCACCCTCCGCGCGCGCCGAACCGTCGAGGCCGAGGACAGTCAGCATCGCCGCGACCTCGTTTGCATAGACACCCGCTGCCACCTCATCCCCCGCATCCATCGCCGTGTTTCCCGCGCGAACGGTGTC
>CAMDKN010000019.1 GCA_945901035.1 Gulosibacter massiliensis
CGGTCCTGCGGTTCGCGATCGTCAACCCACGCACGACGGTTGATATTTTGATAAACCTCGTGGAAAGCCTGAAGGACTAAATCATGGCAAATCGTTGGCCGGCGGAATGGGAACAGCACACCCGCACGTGGATGGCGTGGCCCTCGTCGGGTTACGCCCTCGGTGAATCCGAGGACGAGTCCACCGAAGCACGCGCCGCCTGGTCGTCGGTGGCCAACACGATTGTCCGTTACGAACCCGTCACGATGGTCGTCGATTCCAGCGCGGTTGCCGTCGCCCGCGAGTGGCTCGACGAGTCCGTGGACATCATTGAGGCTCCGCTCGATGACGCGTGGATGCGGGACATCGGTCCGACGTTTGTCCGACGCGCCGACGGGGCACTTCTCGGCATCGATTGGACCTTCAACGGCTGGGGCGCACAGTCCTGGGCGATGTGGAACCACGACGCCGAAATCGGTCGCGCAGTTCTGGCTTCGGCCAACGTTCCCGTCATCTCGTCGTCTCTCACGAATGAGGGCGGCGGAATTCACACGAACGGTGACGGAGTCGTCTTCGTGACCGAGACCGTACAACTCGACCCCGGTCGAAACCCGGGTTGGACGCGCGACGAGGTCGAACGCGAATTCTTTGACACCCTCGGTGCAACGCGCGTTGTGTGGTTTCCCCGCGGACTCACCCGTGACTACGACGATTTCGGGACGCGCGGGCACATTGACATCGTCGCGGCGTTCTGTAACCCCACCACGGTTCTCTATCACGACCAGCGAAACCCCGAACACCCCGACAACGCGGTGTCCCAGGAAGTCCGCGCGATTCTCGAGGCGGAAGGCTTTGACCTGATTGCGGTGCCCGCACCCGAGACGCTTCGGGACGAGGAGGGTTTCGCCGACTATTCGTACATCAATCACTACGTCTGCAATGGCGCGGTGATTCTGTGCGGTTTTGACGACCCCAACGACGAGATCGCCAAGAGAATCCTCGAAAAGTCGTATCCCGGTCGGACGGTTGAGTTGGTTGACGCCCGTGCACTGTTTGCCCGCGGAGGCGGAATCCACTGCATCACGCAGCAGGAACCTGCTTAACCGAGTTCCGTCCAGGTAATGACGAACGCGGTGTTGAACCGCGGATGGCACTGTGAGCACGACGCCACCATGTTGCGCGGGCGACGGTAACGCACAATCGAGTGTCCCGCGGCGCAGGTCCCGATCCAGCGCGCGAGGTGGTCGGGCGTCGGGCCGGTGTGCCTGGTGGACCCGGTGTATCCGATTGACCGTGCCGTCGCGAGCCAGCGTGCGCTGTGGTTTTCGCGCTTGCCGCAGAGTGCGTGCGCAATTTCGTGCAACACCGTTTGTTCCGCGTCGTCCAGGGACACGAGTTCGGTGATGTGGCGGGACAGCGTGATCACCGCGCGATCGTGATGACAGGCTCCGGCTCGACGGCGCGCGTGGTCAAACCGAAACTGCCAGGTAGCGGGGAGGTGACCGAGGTGGTCCTTCATCAACCTCTCGGCGAGATACTGAACGGAAACGAGGTCGGCCACCGTCCCAGCCTAGGCAATCGTCACGATCGAAACAGGTTGCGCGCAGGTGGGGGCGACGGTGTCGCGGTGTTGTCCGTCACGATGGCGGCGCTCGCCGACCAGGCCTGGGCTTCCGGTCCCGCAATGAGCGCGGTCGGGTGCGGACCCTTGCCCGCGAGTGTCGACACCCACGCCGGGACATTTCCATCGCACTTCGCGGCGATGACAACATTGCCAAAGCGTTTGCCGTTCACGACCCCCTGCTCGGCGATGGCGAAGGCATCGCCGAAGACAAACCGAATCGTCGCGAGCTGTCCGCGGGCGAACGCCATGGGTGGACCGTCCGTCACGTTCGCGACGACGACCCCGGTCGGGGTGAGCAACGCCTTGACGGCGGTGTAAAACTCGACGCTGGTCACGTGTGCCGGAGTTCGCGCCCCGTGAAAGACGTCCACGACGACCAGATCGACCTGTCCGAGAAGTCCTTTCGGCAGTGCTTCCATGACGTCACGAGCATCGCCGTAGCGACAGCGAATCGACGCGCTCCGTGGCAGCGGGCAGTGTTCGCGCACGAAATCGATCAGGTCCCGTTCGATTTCGACAACCTGTTGGCGCGAACCCGATCGGGTCGCAGAAACGTATCGGGGCAGAGAAAGACCCCCCGCCCCGAGATGAAGAGCGGTGATTGCGGCCCCGGCGGGGAACGCGGCGTCGATGATGTGTCCCATTCGGGCGATGTAGTCGAAGTGCAACGCCGTCGGGTCGGCGAGGTCGATGTGAGATTGGGGGGTGTCGTCGATAGACAAAATCCAACTGCCGGGGCGCCACGCGTCGGGCTGCAAACTGGCGATGAGTCCGCTGCCGGCGAGGCGTTTCGTGAAGGGCTCGGTCACGTCGCTATCCTCACCCGCTCTGCGCCGAAAACAGCGCCGTGTAATTGTTACCAAGTTGAAACTTTACAAACCACCCAAAAGCGTGTAACGTAGCAAGTTGCGCTTCATTCTGCTCGGCGTTCATATTGAGGTCCGTCGGCTCACCCGTAAATAGTGGCGGGTTCATGGCGCTTCCCCACGTTCACACACTGTATCAAGGGCCCCGCCCGCAAAGGACATATCTGTGGCTGTTAAGAAGAAAAACCAGGGGACCGGACGCGACGCTAGTCGAGTGTCGTTTGCCAAGGTGACCGACGCGCTCACCGTTCCGGACCTCCTCGCTCTTCAGACCGAAAGTTTCGACTGGCTGATCGGGTCCGATGGTTCGGACGTTCGTTCCGGACTCGAAGAAATCTTCGAAGAGATTTCGCCGATCGAGAACGACCGCATGCAGTTGTCGTTCACGAACCCGTACCTGGAAGACAAGAAGTACGAGCTCGACGAGTGCAAGGAACGCGGCAAGACCTACGCCGCTCCCCTCTATGTCGAAGCCGAGTTCATGAACCACGACACGGGTGAAATCAAGACCCAGACCGTATTCATGGGGGATTTCCCGCTCATGACTCCGAAGGGCACCTTCGTCATCAACGGCACCGAGCGTGTCGTTGTGTCCCAGCTCGTCCGCAGCCCCGGCGTCTATTTTGAAAAGGTTGACGACAAGACAACCGACAAAGACCTGTATTCCTGCCGCGTTATCCCCAGCCGCGGTGCGTGGCTCGAATTCGAAATCGACAAGCGCGACCAGATCGGTGTTCGCATCGACCGCAAGCGTCGCCAGTCGGTGACTGTTTTCCTCAAGGCCCTCGGTATGACCCGTGAAGAGATCGTGAAGGAATTCGCGGGCTCGTACACGATGGAGGAAACCCTCAGCCACGACAACATCCTCACGGCCGAAGACGCGCTCAAGGACATCTACAAGAAGCTCCGTCCGGGCGAGCAGGTCGCGCTCGAAGCGGCGCGGTCGCTCCTCGACAACTTCTTCTTCAACTCGAAGCGCTTCGACCTCGCGAAGGTGGGCCGGTACAAGCTCAACCGCAAGTTGGGGCTCGAACTTCCCGTCGGCTCGTCCGTTCTCACGCTCGACGACATCAAGGCGACGATTCGTTACCTCATCGCACTTCACGAGGGCAAGACCACGATGCCGGGCAAGCGCAACGGCAAGAACGTCGAAATCCCGTTGGGAACCGATGACATCGACCACTTCGGCAACCGCCGAATTCGCGCCGTCGGTGAACTGATTCAGAACCAGATTCGCACGGGTCTGTCGCGAATGGAGCGTGTCGTTCGCGAGCGCATGACGACCCAGGACGTCGAGGCCATTACGCCCCAGACGCTAATCAACATCCGTCCCGTGACCGCCGCAGTCAAAGAGTTTTTCGGAACCTCGCAGTTGTCACAGTTCATGGACCAGAACAACCCCCTCGCGGGACTCACCCACAAGCGTCGTTTGTCGGCGCTCGGACCGGGTGGACTGTCTCGTGAGCGCGCGGGCGTCGAGGTTCGTGACGTCCACCCCTCGCACTACGGACGCATGTGCCCGATCGAAACCCCGGAAGGCCCGAACATCGGTCTGATCGGTTCGCTCGCGTCGTTCGCGCGAATCAACGCGTTCGGCTTCATCGAAACTCCGTACCGACAGGTCGTCAACGGCAAGGTCACCAACAAGATCGACTATCTCACCGCGAGTGACGAAGACGAGCACATCGTCGCACAGGCCGGCGCTCCCGTGAAAGAAGACGGAACTCTCGCCGAAGAACGCGTTCTCGTTCGAATCAAGGGCGGAGAGGTCGACACCGTTCCCGCGAACCGCGTCGACTACATGGACGTCTCACCGCGCCAGATGGTGTCGATCGCGACGTCTCTCATCCCGTTCCTCGAACACGATGACGCAAACCGCGCCCTCATGGGGGCCAACATGCAGCGTCAAGCTGTTCCGCTCCTACGGTCGGAGGCCCCGATTGTCGGAACCGGTATGGAGTCGTTCGCCGCGGTAGACGCGGGCGACGTGCTCATCGCCGACTACGCCGGTGTCGTCGCCGAGGTCTCGGGCGACCACGTCACGGTGCTCAACGACAAGGGTGGCGAACTCATTGCCGGGACGAAGAACAAGATTCCCGTCTCGTCGGAATATGTGCTTCGGAAGTTCGAACGCTCCAACCAGGGGACGAACTTCAACCACCGCCTCGTCGTCTCGGAAGGGGACAAAGTCGTCAAGGGCGGTGTCCTCGCCGACGGTCCCGCGACCGAAAACGGTGAACTCGCACTCGGTAAGAACCTCCTCGTGGCGTTCATGTCGTGGGAGGGTCACAACTTCGAAGACGCGATCATCCTCAGCCAGAACCTCGTCAAGGACGACACACTGTCCTCGATTCACATCGAGGAGTACGACGTCGATGCGCGAGACACCAAGCTCGGGCCACAGGACATCACCCGTGACATTCCGAACCAGTCGCAGGAAAGCCTCGCTCACCTCGACGAAGAAGGAATCGTTCGAATCGGTGCCGAGGTTCGCTCCGGCGACATCCTCGTCGGCCGCATCACGCCGAAGGGTGAAACCGAACTGACCGCCGAGGAACGACTGCTGCGCGCGATCTTCGCCGAAAAGGGCAAGGAAGTCCGCGACTCGTCGCTCCGCGTCCCGCACGGCGAGCACGGAACGGTCATCAATGTCAAGATCTTTAACGCTGACGACGAAGACGACGAACTCGGAAACGGCGTCCTCAAAAAGGTCATCGTCTACATCGCCCAAAAGCGCAAGATCTCCGAAGGGGACAAGCTCGCTGGTCGCCACGGAAACAAGGGTGTTATCGCCAAGATCCTGCCGGTCGAAGACATGCCGTTCCTCGAAGACGGAACACCCGTCGATGTGGTCCTCAACCCACTCGGTGTTCCCGGTCGAATGAACTTCGGACAGGTGCTCGAACTTCACCTCGGATGGGCCGCTAAGCAGGGCTGGAAGGTCAACGGAAACCCGGATTGGGCGAAGTTCCTGCCCGAGGAAGCGCGCGAAATCGCCCCCGGAACCAAGGTGGCGACGCCGGTGTTCGACGGCGCGAGCGAAATCGAAATCGCCGGTCTTCTCGAATCGACGTTGCCCCGTGCGAACGGCAAGCAACTCATCGGCTCGTCCGGAAAGGCCGTGTTGTTCGACGGCCGCACCGGCGAAAAGTTCGACGACCCGATTTCGGTCGGCTACATGTACATCCTCAAGTTGCACCACCTCGTCGACGACAAGATTCACGCTCGTTCGACCGGTCCGTACTCGATGATCACGCAGCAACCGCTGGGTGGTAAGGCGCAGTTCGGTGGACAGCGATTCGGCGAGATGGAGGTCTGGGCGCTCGAAGCTTATGGTGCCTCGTACGCTCTGCAAGAGCTTCTCACCATCAAGTCGGACGACATCGCCGGTCGCGTCAAGGTGTACGAAGCGATCGTCAAGGGACTCAACATTCAGGAACCCGGAATCCCCGAATCATTCAAGGTCCTCATGAAGGAGATGCAGTCTCTCGGACTCAACGTCGAAGTTCTCGACGCTGCCGAGAACCCGGTCAACCTTCGTGACACGGCGGATGACGCCGATCGCGCTACCGCATCGTTGGGTGTCAACATCGCCCGCGAAGAGTCCGCCGCAGTGGACTTCGCCGAATAGGCACCCCCCAGAACTGACTATCGGAAAATACGGAAGAGAAAAAAGTGCTCGACGCAACATCCTTTGAGAAAATTCGCATCAAGCTCGCTACGAACGAACAGATTCGGTCGTGGTCGAGCGGTGAAGTGAAGAAGCCCGAGACCATCAACTACCGCACCCTGAAGCCCGAGAAAGACGGTCTCTTCGGAGAACAGATCTTCGGTCCGTCCAAGGACTGGGAGTGCGCCTGTGGAAAGTACAAGCGCGTTCGCTTCAAGGGAGTCACCTGTGAGCGATGCGGCGTCGAGGTCACTCGACAGGCTGTTCGTCGCGAGCGCATGGGCCACATCGAGCTCGCCGCTCCGGTCACCCACATCTGGTACTTCAAGGGCGTGCCCAGCCGTCTTGGCTACCTCCTCGACATGGCGCCGAAAGACCTCGAAAAGGTCATCTATTTCGCCGCATACATGGTGACGAGCGTCAACGAGGCTCGTATGCACGAGGACATGCCGGCCATCGAGAAGCAGGTCCAGACCGAGATTCGTGACTACGAGAAGGTACGCGACGAAGACATCGCTGACCGTCAGAAAGAACTCGAGGACGAACTCGCGAAGCTCGAAGCCGAAGAGGCGAAAGCGGACGTCAAGCGTAAGGCGAAGGAACTGGCCGAGCGCGAAATTGCCAACATCCGCAAGTCGTTTGACGACGACATTGCGCGCTGGCAGCGCGCCTGGGATTCGTTCCGTTCACTCAAGCAGGGTGGACTGTGGGCTGACGACACCGAGTTCCGTTTCCTCGTGGACCACTTCAAGGGCAACACCGACCCGGACAAGACGACTCTCGACGAGACCTACTTCACCGCGCTCATGGGTGCCGAAGCGATCGAGCACGTCCTGAAGGACCTCGGCAAGAACGACCGCGAAAAGCTCAAGGCCGAAGCCGAGATCCTCCGCGACGAAATCACGAACGGTAAGGGTCAGCGCAAGGTTCGGGCAATCAAGCGCCTCCGCGTCGTCAACTCGTTCCTCGTTCCCGCCGGTCAGGACCCCCGTGACGTTCCGTTGCCGGAGGCAATGGTGTTGCGCGTGATTCCCGTGATCCCGCCGGACCTTCGCCCGATGGTGCAGTTGGACGGTGGACGTTTCGCGACGAGTGACCTCAACGACCTGTACCGTCGCGTCATCAACCGCAACAACCGCCTCAAGCGGTTCGACGAGCAGATGACTCCGCAGATCATCAAGAACAACGAAAAGCGCATGCTGCAAGAAGCGGTGGACGCGTTGTTCGACAACGGGCGTCGTGGACGTCCCGTGACCGGCACGGGAAACCGCGCGCTCAAATCACTGTCCGACATGCTCAAGGGTAAGCAGGGTCGTTTCCGCCAGAACCTTCTGGGTAAGCGCGTCGACTACTCGGGCCGTTCGGTCATCGTCGTCGGACCGCAGCTGAAGCTTCACCAGTGTGGATTGCCCAAGCAGATGGCGCTCGAACTGTTCAAGCCGTACGTCATCAAGCAGTTGCAGGACAAGGGCCTTGCGGAGAGCATCAAGAGCGCGAAGCGCGCCGTCGAGCGCGCGTACCCCGAAGTCTGGGGCGAGCTCGAAGAAATCATCCGTGACCGCCCGGTTCTGCTGAACCGCGCACCAACGCTTCACCGTCTCGGAATCCAGGCGTTCGAACCGCAGCTCGTCGAGGGCAAGGCAATCCAGCTTCACCCCCTCGTCTGTGCCGCGTTCAACGCCGACTTCGACGGTGACCAGATGGCCGTGCACGTCCCGCTGTCGCTCGAGGCCCAGGCCGAAGCGCGCGTTCTCATGCTCGCGTCGAACAACATCCTCAAGCCCTCGGACGGCAAGCCGGTTACGGTTCCGACCCAGGACATGATCATTGGTCTTCACCACCTCACCTTCGAGCGCTCCGGCGTTGCGGGCGAGGGACGCGTCTTCGGAAGCGTCTCGGAAGGCCTCATGGCGTTCGACCTGAAGCAGCTCCACATCAACGCGAAAATCAAAATCCGCGTTCCCAGTGTGGTGTTCGCGAAGGGCACCGAACCGGCCGGCTTCGCCGACGGCGCGGCATTTGAGACGACCCTCGGAAAGGCAATCTTCAACGGCCTGCTTCCGGCGGACTTCGCATATGTGACGGACGTCGCCGACAAGGGTGTCATCACCGAAATCGTCGAGGTTCTCGCTGAAAAGTACCCGAAGGTAATCGTCGCGACCACGCTCGACGCTCTCAAGGACGCCGGTTTCCACTGGGCGACCCGTTCCGGTGTCACTGTCGCACTGAGCGACGTCGTGTCCCCGAAAGAGAAAAAGACCATCATCGAGAAGCACGAGAAGTTGGCCGCGAAGGTCGACGGACAGTTCGAAAAGGGTCTCATCTCGGAACTCGAGCGCCACAAGGAACTCATCGGAATTTGGACCGAAGCGAACGTCGAGGTTCTGGCGGCGCTGAAGGCGGAAATGTCGAAGGGCTACAACACCATCAACCGCATGGTCACCTCGGGTGCCCGAGGAAACTGGTTGCAGGTCGGCAACATCGCCGGAATGCGTGGACTCGTCGCCAACCCGAAGGGTCAGATCATTTCGACCCCGATCAAGAACTCGTACCGCGAGGGACTGTCGGTCGCCGAGTACTTCATCGCCACCCACGGTGCCCGTAAGGGACTCGCCGACACGGCGCTTCGCACGGCCGACTCGGGTTACCTCACGCGTCGTCTTGTCGATGTGTCGCAGGACGTCATCATTCGTGAAGCAGACTGCACGACGACCAAGGGTCTTCCGTTCACCATCGCAACCGACGGGATCGCCGCGGACAATGTCGAAAACCTCGTCTTTGCTCGCACGCTCGCCGCGGACGCACTGGACGGCAAAGGCAAGGTCATCGCCGAAGCCGGAACCGACATCGGCCGCCAGACCATCAGGGACTTCGTCGCTGCCGGTGTCACCGCAGTTGTCGTTCGTTCGCCGCTCACCTGTGAGTCGACGAAGGGTGTGTGTGGCGCGTGCTATGGCCGCTCGATGGCGACGGGTAAGACCGTCGACCTCGGAGAAGCGGTCGGAATCATCGCGGCGCAGTCGATCGGTGAACCCGGAACTCAACTCACGATGCGTACCTTCCACACGGGTGGTTCCGCGTCGGCCGTTGACATCACACAGGGTCTTCCTCGTGTCGCCGAACTGTTCGAGGCGCGTACCCCCAAGGGAGCGAGCCCGATCGCGGACGCGACCGGTCGCGTTGCCATTGACGAGTCGGGAGCGCAGCGCAAGCTGATCCTGACCCCGGACAACGGAGACGACGCGTACTCGTACACGATCCTGAAGAACGCTGTTCTTTTGGTCGAAGACGGTTCGCACGTCGAGGTCGGAACGCAACTCTTCGTCGGAACGCTCGACCCGAAGGACGTCCTTCGAGTCCGCGGTCTTCGCGAAGTTCAGACTCACCTCGTCGAGGGCGTACAGGGAGTGTACCTGTCCCAGGGTGTCCCGATTCACGACAAGCACATCGAAGTCATCGTTCGTCAGATGCTGCGCATGGTGTCCATCGTCGACCAGGGAGACACGGAACTCGTTCCCGGAGAACTCGTCGACAACATTCGTTTCCGTGCGATCAACCGCGACGCGGTTGCCCGCGGAGCCAAGCCCGCCACCGCGCGCGCCGAGCTCCTCGGAATCACCAAGGCGTCGCTCGCGACCGAGTCGTGGCTGTCGGCCGCGTCGTTCCAGGAAACCACCCGCGTTCTCACGCAGGCGGCCCTCGAGCGCAAGTCCGACCCGCTCATCGGACTCAAGGAAAACGTCATCATCGGAAAGCTCATCCCCGCCGGGACCGGACTCGCGAAGTACCGCGGTGTCGACATCACGGCCAACGTGGACGAAGCCGACCGCAAGTACCCGCAGCGCCACTTCACGGTTGGCGGATTCTCGGAGGACGCGTTCACCTACGCGGACATGGAGTCCTTCAACTCGGCGTCGTACGACGCGTCGGGTTTCCAAACCGAGTACTAAACCTGCACTCGCGAACGGGGTGGGCCTTCGGGTTCACCCCGTTCGTCGTTCCTGTGGACGGATGACCCCCGCTTTTCCCGCGCCCGTTAGCGTCGAGCCGTGGTCGAGATCCTCTATTTCAGTGCGGTCACGGTGTGGTCGGTCGCACTCGCGTGGGTCGACTTCCGTGAACACCGGTTGCCGGATCGGCTCACCCTGCCGGCGATTCCCGTCGCGGTGGGAATGGTCGCGTGGATGAACCCGTCCGCGCTGGGTTTCGCCTCAACCGCGAGCGTCGTGCTGTTCGCGGCGGGATGGGTGGCGCATCGCGTCGCCGAGCTGGGGTTGGGGGACGTGAAACTTCTCCCATCCGTCGGGCTGCTCGCGGCAAACTCGGCCCATCCCGCGGAAAATCTGGTCGAATGGTTCGTGGCGATGGCGATTCTGGGCGGAATTCATGCGGCGATTCACCTTGCAATCACGCGGGATCGGCGGTCGCACATCCCGTTCGGGCCGTCAATTCTGGGCGGATTGTGGTGGGCGAACATTTCGAGTTGACCAAAGCCCGAATTTCGGTGTAATCTTGAGGATTGTGTGCGCATGCCTGCGTCCGAGAAATCGTGCAACGGACTGTCACACACCGGACCGCTATCCGGTTTGACTGCGTGACGTAGTCGAATCGAGGTTCCCACGGCATGTCGGCCGCCGGTCGATTGAGAACATCGCTGTCACCGTGCAGAAAAAACAAGGAGAAAAGTCGTGCCAACGATTCAGCAGTTGGTTCGTAAGGGCCGCAGCCCCAAGGTCACCAAGACCAAGGCACCCGCGCTCAAGTCGAACCCGCAACAGCGTGGAGTGTGCACCCGTGTGTACACCACCACCCCCAAGAAGCCGAACTCGGCCCTTCGCAAGGTCGCTCGTGTCAAGCTTTCGAACGGCGTGGAAGTAACCGCCTACATTCCCGGTGAAGGCCACAACCTGCAGGAGCACTCGATGGTGCTCGTTCGTGGTGGTCGTGTGAAGGACCTCCCCGGTGTTCGGTACAAGATTGTTCGTGGCGCGCTCGACACGCAGGCGGTCAAGAACCGCAAGCAGGCTCGTAGCCTCTACGGCGCGAAGGCGGAGAAGAAGTAATGCCTCGTAAAGGACCCGCCGCCAAGCGACCCGTTGTCGCCGACCCCGTCTACGGTTCGCCCGTAGTTTCGCAGCTTGTCAACAAGATTCTTTTGGACGGCAAGAAAGACCTCGCCCAGCGCATCGTCTACGGCGCGCTCGAAGGCGTCGCCACCAAGTCGAGCCAGGACCCCGTTGTCCTGCTCAAGAAAGCTCTCGACAACGTCCGTCCGACCCTCGAGGTGCGTTCGCGCCGCGTCGGTGGATCGACCTACCAGGTTCCGGTCGAAGTCAAGCCGCACCGTGCGAACACCCTCGCACTGCGCTGGTTGACGTCGTACGCAAAGTCGCGTCGTGAAAAGACGATGACCGAGCGCCTCCAGAACGAAATCCTCGACGCGTCCAACGGACTGGGAGCGGCTGTCAAGCGCCGTGAAGACACCCACAAGATGGCCGAGTCGAACAAGGCATTCGCGCACTACCGCTGGTAGTCGCTCGGGGGCTGGTCCCACGGCCAGCCCCTCACCCCGACCTCACACTCATACAGAAACCCACACGGAGAACATCACATGGCACAGGACGTGCTCACCGACCTCAACAAGGTCCGCAACATCGGCATCATGGCTCACATCGATGCCGGTAAGACGACGACCACGGAACGAATCCTTTACTACACCGGAATCACGCACAAGATCGGTGAAGTTCACGATGGCGCCGCCACCATGGACTGGATGGCGCAAGAGCAGGAACGTGGAATCACCATCACGTCCGCCGCGACGACGTGTTTCTGGGACAAGAACCAGATCAACATCATTGACACCCCGGGTCACGTCGACTTCACGGTCGAGGTCGAGCGTTCGCTTCGCGTTCTCGACGGTGCCGTTGCGGTATTCGACGGAAAAGAGGGCGTCGAGCCCCAGTCCGAAACCGTGTGGCGTCAGGCCGACAAGTACAACGTCCCCCGAATCTGTTTCGTCAACAAGATGGACAAGTTGGGTGCGGACTTCTACTTCACCGTGGAAACCATCATCAAGCGCCTCGGCGCCAAGCCCCTCGTGATCCAGCTTCCGATCGGTTTCGAGTCGACCTTCGTCGGCGTCGTCGACCTCATCGAGATGCGCGCCCTCGTGTGGCAGGGTGACTCCAAGGGTGACGTGAGCCTCGGTGCCTCGTACGAGATCGAAGCCATCCCCGCCGACCTTCAGGCCAAGGCCGAGGAATACCGCTTGCAGCTCATCGAAGCGGTTTCCGAGTCCAGCGACGAACTCCTCGAGAAATTCCTCGCCGGCGAAGAGCCCACCATCCCCGAAATCAAGGCGGCCATCCGCACGATGACCATCGCGGGTGCTGCGTATCCCGTGCTCTGCGGTTCGGCGTTCAAGAACCGTGGCGTGCAGCCGATGCTCGACGCGGTCATCGATTACCTGCCGTCGCCCCTCGATGTCCCCGACGTCGAAGGAACGGACGTTCGCGACCCGGAAAAGCAACTCACGCGCAAGCCG